>CAZPBH010000234.1:0-4117 GCA_964584645.1 uncultured Rhodospirillales bacterium
TCTCCATCCAGAACCCCTACAACCTGCTGAACCGGAGCTTCGAGGTGGGCCTGGCCGAGGTCGCGGAGCGCGAGCAGGTGGGCCTGCTTGCCTATTCACCGCTCGCGGCCGGTACCCTGACGGGCAAGTATCTGGACGGCGCCATGCCCGAGGGTACGCGCCGCGCCATCGATCCGCGTGCGTCGAGATACAGGACCCCGAACGAACAGGCAGCGGTGAAGACCTATCACGAGGTCGCAGCCCGTCACGGGCTTGATCCGGTGCACATGGCGCTGGCCTGGTGCCACAGCCGGCCGTTCATGACCAGCACGATCATCGGCGCGACAAGCGTGGACCAGCTGAGCCACGATCTGGCGGGGTTCCAGGTGCAGCTGCCCCAGGCGGTACTCGACGAGCTTGAAGAGGTTCAGGCCCGCTACCCCGATCCCTGCCCCTGATGCCGGCGGGGGTCGTTCCGACCCGGTCGGATCGGCTGAACTGAAAGTCTATTCCTGCTTTCAGACAGACACAGCCGCCCGCATCAGTTGATCGGGCCGCCGAAGCTCTGCGGTGCGGGGTCGATGACGCGCGGACCCTGGCTGCCGACCTCGAGCACGGGCAGGGCGCGCTGCACCTCGCCCGAGGGCAGGAAGCGGAACACCCCGTCGATGCCGATGAAGCCGCTGGGGTTGGTCAACCGTTCCCGTGCAAACCGACCGGGACCCGGCGTGCGCGCCAGCACGGCCGCGAGTGCCGTAGCATCATAGGCCAGCGTGGCGAGCCTCAGCGGCACCTCGTTATAGGTTGCGCGGTAGCGTTGCTCGAACCTCCGACGCGCCTGCGGATCGGGTGCGGCAAACCAGCCGCCGAGCAGGGCCGGATCCCGCCCCAGCCCGGGCTCGTCCCACAGCCCGGTGCCAAGGAACTGCACCCGGCGGGGGTCGATGTCGTAGAAGGCGATCTGGGAAGCCACCCGCCGCAGCATCTCCCCGCCCAGCGCGATCAGCACGGCCTCGAAGGGGGGCGGACCGTAGGTTTCCGCCTGTGCAAGCCGGTCGAGCGCGCGCTGCGAGGCGGGATCGGGGTCGGCGGCCAGCCGGGCGCGGGTATCTTCCAGCGCGGCGAGCCGTTCGTCATAGGCCGTGAACCGGCGCAACGCCTCCTCCACACTGTCGGTGCTGGAGAGCTGTGCGACGACCGGCTCCGGGGCGCCGGCACGGCTCAGAACCTCGCGCGCGGTGCCGATGACGGCATCACCATAGGAATCGGGCGCCACCACCAGCCCGATCCGCCCGATCTGCCGGTCGCGCGCGAAGCTCACGACCCGGCTGACCTGGGCGAAGGGCAGGAAACCCATGATGAACACATTGTCGCCGGCCAGCGTCCAGTCGGTCGAAAAGCCGATCAGGTTGACGCCAGCCCGGCGGGCGACTGTCCCCGCCGCCGCCACGCAATCGGCAAAGACCGGCCCCAGAATGAGTTCGGCTCCGTTGCGCACGGCCTCTTCTGCGGCCAACCGTGCCCCGGCGGCGGTGCCGCGCGTGTCCAGCGGCATCAGCGTGAAGGCCTCGCCCGCGACATCGAACAGGGCCAGCTGGGCAGCGTTCAGCAGGGCCTGCCCGATATCGGCCCGGGGGCCGCTCAAGGGCAGCAGCAGGGCCACGCTGGCCGCATTCGTTCCCAGCGCCGGGGGTGGCGGCGCGGATGGCTCGAACCGACCCATGCCCGGAACCGGGTCCGGCCGGAAGCGATCTTCCCCGACACGCGCGTCGGCCCCGCGATCCCCCGGCATGGCCGCACCCTGGCGTTGCGTGTCCGGGCGTTGCGTGTCTGGGCGGGGGGACGGAACCTCGCGGCGATGCGGCTCGACCGTGCCCTCACCCTGACGGACATCGGGGGCCTGATCGGAAGCCCCGCACGCCGCCAGCAGCAGGGAAAGCGACAGCGCCAGAAGAGCGAGGCCGAGACGAGCTGAAGCCGCCCGGCCTCCCTCGCGCCCGGGCGCCGGTGCCCTCACCTTGATCGTCATGGGCTTCACCTCATTCCCTCGTCAAACCTGGCTTCGGTCCCTGCCACGATGAGCCGGGCGCGCGCACCCGATCCGTCCGGGCCGCCACATACCCGCCCCGCATCTAACCGATCCGGGGCCGAGGCACAATCGCTGCCGGCCGGGCTCTATGTGGCTGCCGTACCCATCGGCAATCTGGCTGACATCACGCTGCGTGCGCTCGACCTGCTGGCGCGGGCCGACCTCGTTGTCTGTGAGGATACCCGCGTGACGGGCAAATTGATGGCAGCCCATGGCCTGAAGAACCGGATGACCCCCTATCACGAGCATAACGCCGCCAAGGCCCGCCCGCTGCTGCTGGAGCGCATCCGGGCGGGGGAGGCGCTTGTGCTGGTCAGTGATGCCGGCACCCCAGCACTGGCCGATCCAGGTTTCCGGCTGATCCGGGCGGCGATCGAAGCCGGCCTGCCCGTCACCGCAGCGCCCGGCCCCAACGCGGCCGTGCTGGCGCTGGTCGCCTCGGGCCTGCCCACCGACCGCTTCTTCTTTCAGGGCTTTCTGCCGCCGAGGGGCCCTGCGCGCCGCGCTGCCCTGATGGAGCTCGCACCGATCCGGGCGAGCCTTGTCTTCTATGAGGGGGTGAGCCGGCTGGCCGATACCCTTGCCGACATGGCCACGGCCCTGGGGGATCGGCCGGCTGCGGTGGCGCGCGAGCTGACCAAGATGCACGAGGAGTTCCGCCGCGCTTCGCTCTCTGAACTGGCCGCCCATTATGCCGAGGCCGGCCCGCCAAAGGGTGAGGTGGTGATCGTCGTGGCACCGCCGAAGCCAACAGCCGCCGATCCGGACGATCCCGCCATCATCGCGCGGCTGCGGGCCCTGCTGGCTGCCGATCTGGGGGTGAGACAGGCCGCTGCCCGTCTGGCGGAAGAGACCGGGCTGAAGCGCGCCGACCTCTACCGACGGGCGCTGGCCTTGCGGGGCGATCGGGATGACCCCGAAAGCTGAGACCGCGCGGCGGCGCGCCGCCGAGAGCCGGGGACGGCAGGCCGAGCACTGGGCGGCAATGTGGCTGATGCTGCTGGGTTACCGCATCCTCGCCCGGCGCTTTCGGGCACGCGGCGGCGAGATTGACCTGATCGCACGGCGCGGGCGGCTGATCGTGTTCTGTGAGGTGAAGGCCCATCGCACCGCCGAGGCAGCCCTGGCAGCGGTTGACGAGGAGGCACGGCTGCGCATCACCCGCGCGGCCCGGCTGTGGCGCAGCGGGCGCCCGCATCTGGCGGGCTGCCTCTTTCGCTTCGACATTCTGGTGATGCGGCCCCGTCGCTGGCCGCTGCGCCTGCGCAGCGCCTGGGAGGCCGATCTGGAACGCGTCATCGATCCCGCAAGACGTTGAACCCGGGCTGCCAGCGCCAAGCTCAGATCATCATGAGGACGCCCTGCACAGCCCTCCTGCTCATGAGCCTCGGCATCGCCGGCTGTTCGCCTGCCGGAACGGCGATCGGTGCCGGGGCCGGTGTGGCCGGTGCCGCGATGTCCGAGCGCGGTCTCGACGGCACCATGGAGGATATCGCGCTTGACGCTGCGATCCGGCGCGGCTGGGCAGCGCACAAGGCCGACTGGCTCACCCGGCTGGATGTCACCGTCGTGCGTCGGGATGTGTTGCTGACGGGTACCCTGCCCAGCGCCGAGGAGCGTATCGCAGCGGTGCGGCTCGCCTGGCAGGCGCTGGAAAGCCGGCCGGAAGGGCTTCGGCTCGTCAACCGGATCGAGGTCGGGGCGGGCGGCAATTGGCGCCAATTCGCGAACGATCAGCGCATTTCGGCGCGATTGACCGCATTGCTGACCTTTGATCCGGAGGTCGATGCCCTCAACTATACGATCGAGACCTACAGGGGTGTCGTGCACGTCATGGGAATTGCCCGCGACCAGAACGAAGCCGACCGTGTTCTTGGACATGCCCGCAATCTGCCCGGTGTGCGCGGTCTGGTACCGCTTTACCGGTTGAGTGACGCCGACGGGAAAGGCGTGTGATGGACGATCAGAGCGGCGATTTCGGCCCCTATGAGGGCGCCAGCCTGCGTCCGCCGGAACCGGCGCGCGAAGCGCTGACCCCGGCGCGCCATC
>CAZPBH010000235.1:0-4116 GCA_964584645.1 uncultured Rhodospirillales bacterium
GGCTGTTCCACATCCATGATCTGACCCAGGACGGCCGGATTACGCCGGAACAGACCGCCGAGGGCTTCATGGACTATGACATGGCCGCGATGGAGCGGTTGAAGCAGAACTACGAGCCGAAGCTGAAACAGCCCGAGATTGCCGCGACCGTGACCCTCGACGGTCTCGATGCCAGCTATCGGGAGGCCGCGGCACGAGCCCATGGCAGCGCCCGTCCCGCCGTCGCGAGCCGGGGACCGGCCCCGGCCGGCTGAAGCCCGCCTGCTGAGCTGCGTGGGCGATGGTGGAAAGGCGGGGGTGCGGTTCTATCTGTCAGGATGAAAAAACTTCATGCCAGGGAGCCGAACCACCATGCCCGTGCCCGCGATCTTCAAGGACGATCTCGCCCTGCCGCTGATCGGCTCGCCGATGTTCATCTGCAGCTATCCCGATCTGGTGTTGGCACAGTGCAAGGCCGGCATCGTGGGCACCTTCCCCAGCCTCAACGCCCGGCCGGTCGAGGAACTCGACCGCTGGCTCGGCTGGTTCACCCAGGAGCTGAACGATCATCGGGCCGCCAACCCCGGCAAGACCGTGGCGCCCTTCGGGGTCAACCTGATCGTCCACCGGTCCAACACCCGACTGGAAGAGGACACCGATCTCGTCGTCAAGCACCGGGTGCCGTTCATCATCACCAGCGTCGGCGCGCCGAGCGAGATCGTCCCGCGGGTGCATGCCTATGGCGGGGTCGTGTTCCATGACGTGACGAACGTCAAGCATGCCAAGAAGGCGATCAGCGTGGGTGTGGACGGGCTGATCCTCGTCGCCGCCGGGGCGGGCGGCCATGCCGGCACGATGAGCCCCTTCGCGCTGATCTCGGAGATCCGGCAGTTCTGGGACGGGCCGATCGCGCTGTCGGGGGTCATCTCCAACGGCGCGCAGATCCGGGCAGCCCAGGTGATGGGTGCAGATTTCGCCTATATGGGCACCCGCTTCATCGCCACGAAGGAAGCCAATGCGGTCGAGGGCTACAAGCAGACGATCCTCGATTCGACCATGGCCGACATCACCTACACGCCGGCCTTTTCCGGCATTCCGGGCAACTA
Source organism: uncultured Rhodospirillales bacterium (assembly GCA_964584645.1). Classification (GTDB taxonomy): domain Bacteria; phylum Pseudomonadota; class Alphaproteobacteria; order CAZPBH01; family CAZPBH01; genus CAZPBH01. The sequence goes on from CAZPBH010000235.1 coordinate 1,086, forward strand.
CCTGACCAAGAGCATCATCGCCGAGGGGCTGGATCCGAACAACATTGAGGGCGGCCTCGACAAGCCCGACATGGACCTGACCAACCCCGACCGGAAAAAGGCCAAGGCCTGGAAGGAAATCTGGTCAGCCGGTCAGGGTGTTGGCACCATCCACGATGTGCCGAGCGTGCAGGAGCTGGTGGATCGGCTGGTTGCGGAATACAAGGCTGCACTTGACCTGCCCGCCTGGCCGCCGACCGAAGAGCAGATCATCCGCGATCTGCGTCAGGCGGCGGGCTGAGCCCAAGCGCCTGCGGGCTATTGGAGCGGCATCAGGTAATGGCCGCTCCAGCTTGAGTCCATCGCGACATAGCCCCAGTGGGAGAGCGCACTTGCGCTGTCATTCCACGCGATACCCAGCGGACCCACAATCCGGGTCGCGGGCTGGCAGTCCATTGCCGTGCCCGTATCCGTGCACGCTTCAAGATCATAGAGGTTGATGTCGCTCTGGCCGCCAACGACGGCCATGCTGCCATGGATTCCGACCAGCATCCCGAAACCGCTCCAGATATCGACATCGGCTGCCGGCATCAGCACGGCCTCGATGGGGCAGGTCATGGCGGGGGCCGTGCCTGAACAGCTGGCGAGGTTGTAGACGATGCCGGGATAGATATCGCCATCCTCGCCATCGACCCCGACAACGAGCCGCGTGCCGGCCATGGCCAGTGTCGAACCCCATTCATAATACGGGGTGTCGCGGTAATCCGAGGGGCCAAGCCCCGATGGCCAGCGAAGCTGGGCCTGCAGGTTCCACAGGCCGGTTTCGCGGCGATAGATGAAGACGGTGCCTTCGTCGGAACCAAAATACGGATCGCTGATCGCCAGCCAGCCCTCATCGGCTGCCACGCGCGCCCCGAAACCGCCGGTGTTCCCCGTCGAGGGGCTGTCGATGGCGATGGGAGCCTGGCATGTCGTGAAACAGTCGGCATAGGCATAAACCCGGCCCATCCAGTCGCCATCGGGGTTCTGCCAACTGGCAGCACCTGCGAACACCACGCCGTCATCCACGGCAAGGCTGCTGCCGAACCCTTCTCCGGACTGGTTTTCGCTCAGGATCGTGGCCTCGCTCCACACCCCGCCGGACTGTCGGGCGACGAGGACGTTGTCCAGATTGCCATAGTTCAGCGCCGCCAGCCCGCTATCGACGGCGATGGGGCCCACATTGACAGACTGGCCGCCGGCATTGGAGGGCACCAAGGGCGACTGACTTTCAGCGTAGCTGCCATCGATCTGGCGCGTGAAGGCAAACAGCGCCGCCGCGGGCGTGCCGCCACCGATCTGTCCCCCGATCAGGAGGTCGGTCGAGAACATCGCGGCCTGGCCCGTCAGCGCCCCGGGCGGTGCCACCGTGAGCTGGAGCAGGTCGCCCGCCGTCAGGGTCACCACATGGTCGCTGGTGCCGCCGGCCGTGTTCTCCAGAATGAACTCGAGCGTGTAGACCCCGGCGCTGATCGCCGTCCCGGCCGCCTGCAACGTGCCACTTGCCCGGTCGATCTGCAGCCCCCCGGTCGAGGGCTCCGACCAGCTGGCCCCGTTCGCCAGCGTCACCGGGCCGAAGGGGATCGCCGTGCCACCGCGCGGCAGGAAGCTGCCGCTCACGCTGATGGTGATATCGGCGGGCGCATCGTCGGGGTCACTGAAGGTGAGCGCCCCGGCATAGGGCTGTCCCAGCAGCGTGAACGGAGCGAGGCTGCCGATGACGGAAGGGCCCTCGGGCCCCCCTTCCGACTCGCTTCCGCTGCCGGCCGCAACGCCGTCCAGTCCGGGGATCTTGATACGTATGACGAGGTTCGCCGCGGCCATCTCGGCCACCCCACCAAGAATCACCACGATCACCAGCCCGAAGGCGCCCAGGATTCGCTGCCTGCTCATGGCCCTTGCCCCCCAACTGTCCCGACCCGCAACCGCCAATCAGGTGATGGTGCCAGCCGCAACGTGAAGCTGCAAGGCCTCGGGTCTCAGCCCCTCGAAAAGAGAGGTCTCTGTTGCCGTCATCCAGCATTGCGCGCCCAGCTCGCCCAGCAGGGCAAAAAGGGCGGTGCGTCGAGCCCCATCCAGATGGGCGGCCACCTCGTCCAGCAAGAGGATGGGCGGCGAGCGCCGCTCCTCGGCCAGAAGCTGCGCATGGGCCAGGATCAGGGCGATCAGCAGCCCCTTCTGCTCGCCCGTCGAGCCCTGGCGGGCCATCATGCCGTCGCTGCGACGGGCGACGGCCAGATCGCTGCGATGGGGCCCGACCGCTGCCCCGCCCGCCTCGGCATCGCGGCCGCGCGCCGCCTTGAGCTCGGCCTTCAGCCTGTCCTCGACCTCAAGGGCGGGCGCTTCCAGCAGCCGGGATTCGGTCTCCCCTTCCAGCTCGGGCCGTGCTGCCGGGAAGGGGTCGGCGATCAGCTTCGCACAGTGCCGGTCGAGCGCCTGCACGAAGGCCAGACGGGCGGCGGCCACCGCCACGCCGGTTTCGGCGAGCTGGGTTTCCAGCGCCGTCAGCCAGGCCGGATCGGCGCCGCCCTCGCGCAGCAGCCGGGCGCGCTCGCGCATCGCGCGCTCATAGCGTGCCACCCGGCCGACATGCGCCGGATCATGGCCGAAGATCAGCCGGTCCAGAAAACCGCGCCGGGCCGCCGGGCCCTCCACGAACAAACGGTCCATGGCCGGGGTGAGCCAGACAAGTGCCAGCACCTCTGCCAGCGCTGCCTGCCCGCTATCGGCCCCGTCCACCCGAACCCGCCGGCGCAGCCCGCCGCCGGGATCAGCCCCGGTGCCGACCGGCAGGGCGGCCGATCCGGTCTGCACAATGGCGGCCACCGCCCAGGGCGGGGCGTCGCGCAATTGCAGATCGGCCTGGACGGCCCCGCGCAGCCCCCGGCCCGGGGCCAGCAGGCTGATCGCCTCAAGCAGATTGGTCTTGCCCGCCCCATTGTCGCCGGTGAGCACAACGGCAAAAGCCTCGCCCACCGATGGCAGGTCGAGGCTTAGGCTCGTGTAATTACGG
>CAZPBH010000236.1:0-4109 GCA_964584645.1 uncultured Rhodospirillales bacterium
CAGCGCCTTGCGCTCGCCCGCCTCGAGCGCCGCGGTGATCGAGCGGATCGCCCGGATGGCCGGTCTGCGCTACCGGCTCGAGAATGATGTCCTCGCCATCACACTCGATGAGCCCTATCTCGACACCCATGAGGTGGATTACCTCAACATCGCACGCTCGACGACCAGCATTACCGGCACCTCGGTCGATGTCGTCACCGGCGAGGGCGGCAGCGGCAACCAGTCGACGACCCAGATCGAAAGCGCCTCGGCCAGCGCGTTCTGGGACGAGGTCGAGGCGGGTGTGAACCAGATCCTCGAATCCACGGCCCCCGAACAACAGCGGATGCGTCAGCAGATGGCCTCGGCTGCCGCCGCGCAGGAGGCTGCGGCATCGCTTCCCACCGATGCCGAGGCGCTCGCCACCCCGGATGAGGTGATCGAGATCGATGACGGGACCGTGCCCCTGTTTGCCGTCAATCGCTCGGCCGGGATCATCACGGTCTATGGCACCGAGCGTCAGCATCGCCGGGTCGCGGACTATCTCGCCCGGATCGAGGAACGCACCACGGCCCAGGTCCTGATCGAGGCCCGTATCCTGGAAGTCGAACTCGAGGATGATTTCTCAGGCGGCATCAACTGGCGCACCCTGTTCGAGAGCGATCTCAATCTCGGCATCAATCTGGGACAGATCGTCGACGAGCCGCCCTTCGGCAGCGCCAATCCGCCGAGCCGTGAGACGGCAACGCTTGCCGTCATCGGCTCGCAGATCGAGGCGGTGGCCAATTTCGTCGAGCGCTTCGGCACCGTGCGCACGCTCTCCAGCCCGCGTCTGACGGTGAAGCAGAACCAGACGGCCGCCCTCAAGGTCGCAACCAACGAGGTTTTCTTCACCCTCGAATTCGAGCGCGAGGAGGGCTCCGAATTCGAGCCCGACACCATCACCATCGAAAGCGAGGTGAACACCGTTCCCGTCGGCGTGATCGTGAATGTTCAGCCCTGGATCAACCTGGCGACCGACACCATCGACCTCACCGTGCGGCCGAGCGTGACGCGGATCGTGGAGCGGGTTTCGGATCCGGCGGTGAGGATTGCCTCGAACGGCACGGTCGAATCGCTGGTGCCGGTGGTCGCGATCCAGGAGCTGGAATCGGTCGTCAGCCTGAATTCCGGTGAAGTGCTCGTGATGGGCGGGCTGATGCAGGATGTGGTGGAGGTCGACAAGCAGGGCGTCCCGGTTCTGCGCAATGCCCCGGTCTTCGGCAATCTGTTCGGCAACCGTGTCGATGCGGGCCGGAAGTCGGAGCTGGTGATCTTCCTGCGCGCCACGATCCAGCGCGGCTCCAATGTGTCCAGCGAGGATCGCGAGATCTATCGGCGCCTCGGCCGGGACCGTCGCCCGCTCTTCTAGGCCCTCTGGCGCCGAATCGCGACCCTACCGGTGCAGCTTTGCAACGGCACGCGCAATTCGGCCCCGCGCATGGCTCCTTTCCTCCTTCTTGCTGTTGCCGCAGTGCACACACCCCCCTAGTGTCCAGCCCGTCGCGTGACCGGGCCCCATGCGGGGGCGCTGATTCGGGCATGCGCATGCTCAGGGGTACCTGTCGGCGGGGCCGGCAGGCCGGGTTTGATCAGGAGGGAGTTGCGCCATGCAGGCACGCCAGTCGCTGAAACGGGTGTTGAGTGGGGGCGTGGCCATCGCCGCCCTTCTGTCGGGAACGACCATGCTGGCCATGCCGGCCGGGGCGCAGGGGATCGAGGAAATCGTCGTGACCGCGCAGAAGCGCGAGGAACGGCTGTTCGATGTGCCCCTGACGATCACCGCCTATGATCAGGATTTCCTGAACAGGGTCGGCGTCGATGCGCTCGACGAACTCTCCGACTTCGTGCCGGGTGTGCAGATCCAGCTCCAGAGCCCGAACAATCCGGGCTATGTGATCCGCGGGATCACCTCTGATGACGGGGATTTCCAGACCGCGCCCCGCATCTCGATCTTTCTGAACGGCGTTGATGTCAGCCGTTCGCGCGGCTCGGCCTTCGAGATCTACGATCTTGAGCGGGTCGAGATCGTGAAGGGCCCGCAGGCGACCCTGTTCGGCACGGCTGCCGCCATCGGCGCTGTCAGCGTGACGACCGCTCGCCCCCAGCAGGAACTGGCGGCCGAGGCCTATGCCTCCTATGGCAATGACGACTACTACAAGCTCGGCGGCTTCGTCACCGGCGGCACCGAATTCATCCAGGGCCGGCTGGCGCTGCAATACCGCAAGCGCGACGGCTATGTGGAGAACATCGCGGGCGATCCGGGCAGCCAGTCGGCGGGCGGGCCGGTGCAGGATGACCTGCAGGGCGTCGATACCTTCGCCATTCGGCCGAGCCTGCGTTTCACGCCGAGCGAGAACCTGACGGTCGACGCCATCCTGAACTACGAGCGCAACGAGCCGCCGGGTACGGCCTTCCGCTCGGGCGTGATCGCACCGACCGGGGGAACGACCGATCCGTTCAGCTTCGGCGAGCTTCCGGGGGCCTTTGCCAATTTCGCCGGCACGCCCTTCGAGCAGACGGTGAGGACCGCACTGGGCGGCGACGAACTGGGGCTCGAGCGGGATGTCTGGGATTTCAACCTGCAGGCCGAATACCGCCTCGATGACCGCCTCACCGTCACCGGCATCTATGGCTATCGCGAGTTCAACAGCCTCGAGATCTTCGAGGGCGATGGCAGCCAGGTGCCGCTCTTGGAGGCCAATGAGGATACCCAGGGCAGCCAGAACTCCTACGAGCTGCGCCTGAATTTCGAGGGCGAGCGCTTCCGTGGCTTCGTCGGCGGTTCCTATTTCGAGGAAGAAGGCTTCCAGCGCTCGGCCTTCGCGCTCGACGAGACGATCTTCGCGGCCTGTCTGGCAACCGGGCAGGGGGGGATCGCCATTTCCCCGACCTGCGTCAATCCGGATGGTTCCTTCAACCGGTTCGTGCTGCTGCCGCCGGTCCCGCCGAGCCCGTTCCCGCGGCCGGCGATCGTCCCCGCCAATCAGGCGCCCCCGATCCTGAGCCTGAACGAATTCACCAACACCGCCGATCATTCGGTCTGGTCGCTCTTCGGGGATGTGACCTATGACGTCACCGATCAGCTTTCGCTGACGGCGGGTGTGCGCTGGGTGAATGAGAAGCGCGAGAGCGCGCTTGCGACCCGTTTCCCGGATTCGGTCTTCCAGCCCGGCCAGAAGCTCCTTCAGGGCTTCAGCGATACTGGCGGCGTGCCGGTCACCGCCTCGGGTGATTTCGACGATGTGCTGTTCCGCTTCAACGGGCTCTACCGCATCAGCCCGGAATGGAACGTCTATGCGACGATCAGCGAAGGGCGGCGCTCGCCGGTGCTGCGCATCACGCAAAGCTCGGCCGGGACCCCCAATCCGGTGGAACTCCTGCCGGCCGAGGAACTCTGGAACTACGAGATCGGCACCAAGGCGGCGCTGTTCGATGGCCGGCTGCGTCTCGATGCGGCCCTCTATTATCAGCAATATGAAAACTTCCAGGTGACGGTGATCCTGCCGGGCGCGGGCCTCATCACCAACCAGAGCACCGGGGAGGCCACGAATCTGGGCTTCGAGGCCGGCTTTCAGGCGGCCCTTACCCCGCAGCTCTCCCTGTTCGGTACCTTCGCCTATATCGATGCGGAGATCGATGATGACCCGGCCAACGGCATCTTCGCCGGTAACACCTTCCGTCTGACGCCGGAATATTCGACCTCGCTGGCCATCGACTACACCCAGCCGGTCGTCCGCGATATCGAGGCGTTCGGAACGCTGAGCTGGACCTGGCGCTCGGAAGTCTTCTTCGAGGAGGAAAACGCGCCGCGTGCCGGCGTTCCCATCCGCGATGATTCGGCCGGGGAGGTGGATCTGCGCGCCGGGCTGCAGGCCGCCGACGGCACCTGGCAGATCATGGGCTTCGTTGAAAACCTGTTCGACGAGGAATTCCTGATCGATGGCGGCAACACCGGCGGGGCCTTTGGCGCACCCACCCTGATCCCCGGCCCGGACCGGTTCTACGGCATCGAGGTCCGCACCCGCTTCTGATGCGACGCGGCACCCCGATCTCGTGACGGCCAATGCCACCCTGAGGGCGATCGAGCG
>CAZPBH010000237.1:0-4109 GCA_964584645.1 uncultured Rhodospirillales bacterium
CGACGCCAGCGCGCTGGAATCGCTGGAGGCGATCACGAGCCGGCTCAAGGATCAGGGTATCAGCTTCCACCTGTCGGAAGTGAAGGGGCCGGTGATGGACCGGCTGCAGCGCTCGGATTTCCTGTCCCATCTGACGGGCAAGGTGTTCCTGTCGCACTATCAGGCCGTTCTCAGCCTCGACCCGGACTTGCCGCAGCGCAGGCACGGAGCCGCGACCAGGAGCCCGGAAGTCATGGCCTGAGACCGCCAACCCCAGGGCCTTGTCTCGGGGCCTTGTCTCGGGGGGCCTCTCAGGGCAGTTTTTCCAGCCAGTCCAGCAGCCTGCGCACCTTCGGGCTGAACAGCGTTTCCCCGTAATGGGCGCCGGCCGCGCGCTTGCCGATCTCGGCGAGCGTGGGATAGGCCATGGTCATGCCCGTCAGCGCGGTCAGCCCCAGTTTCCTGTGCAGCATCAGGGTGTAGAGCGGGATCATCTCGCCCGCATGCGGGGCTGCGATCCCCGCCCCCAGAAGCCGTCCCTTCTTCGTGTCGACCCAGAGGGTGATATGCCCGTCCGTGCTGTGTTCGGCAGCGGCGCGGTCATTGTCGGCCAGCGCCCAGCGCACGCGCTTCAGGGCCTCCGGCCGGCCCTTGGCCGCCATATGCGCCTGCGCTTCCTCCTCGCCCATGCCGATCTGGGCGATCTCCGGGTCGGTATAGACGACCTGCGGGATCGTGGCGTAATCGGCCCTGGCCGGCAGCCGGAACAGCATCGAGCGGATGACGAGGCTCGCCTGATAGCCGGCGGCGTGGGTCAGCTTCGGAGCACCACGGATGCAATCGCCGAGCGCCCAGATGCGCCGGTTGCTGGTGCGCAGATTGGGGCCGACATGGATGCCCTGATCGTCATGATCGACCCCGGCTGCATAGAGGTCGAGATCGGCGAGGCCCGGTTTCCGCCCGGCGGCGACCAGCAGCCTGTCCCCGCTGATATCCTCGCTGGCCCCCGAGGCTGTCCGGACATTCAGGCTGAGGGCACCGGCGGTGCCGCTGGCCCTTATTGCCTCGGCACCTTCCAGCACCCGCACACCGGCACGGCCCAGCGCGCGGCGCAGCGGGGCGGCGAGCTCCTCGGCGAAAGTCGGCAGCAGGCGCGCGCGCTCGATCAGCGTGACCTCTGCCCCCAGCCGGGCGAAGGCCTGCGCCATCTCGCAGCCGATCGGCCCGCCGCCGAGGATCACCAGATGGCGCGGCAGCGTGCTGTGGGTGAAGATCGTCTCGTTCGTCTCGAAGGGCAGCTCGGCCAGCCCCGGCACCGGCGGAAGGGCGGGCTTGCCGCCGGTGGCGATGACAAAGCGCCGGGCCCGGATGGTCTTCTCGCCCGCCTGCACCCGGTCGGGACCGATGAAGCGGGCGCGCTCGCGGACCACCGTGCAGCCCAACCCCTCGAACCGGGCCTGGCTGTCATTGGGGTGGATGGCCGCGATGACGCCCTGCAAATGCGCGTGGACCCTGGCGAAATCGATCGCGGGGCCTGCCTTCACCGCATCATGGCCGATGCCGCGCGGCGCCCAGGCGCGCGCCGTTGCAGCCGCCTGTGCGGCGGCGAGCAGCGCCTTGGAGGGCACGCAGCCCGTGTTCAGGCACTCCCCGCCCATCTCACCCGCCTCGATCAGCACCGTGTTTCGGCCCAGCAGCGCCGCCCCCGCAGCAACGCTCAGCCCCGCCGCGCCGGCGCCGATCACGCAGATCGCTGCGCTGATGTCCTCAGCCATCGCGGGTGGCCTCCCCCTGCCGGGTGCCGCGCAGCTTGCGATAGACGACCGGGATCAGCGCCAGTAAGGCCAGCCCGAGGAGCGGGGCCAGTACCTGCGGCTGGAAGATGATGTCGAGGGCCGGTTCCTCGCCAGCGGCGATCACCGCCCCGATACCTGCCCCGATGCCGGCATAGACAAGGCTGCCCGGGATGATGCCAAGGAAGGTCGCCAGCGCATAGTCGCGCAGCCGCACGCCCAGAAAGGCCGGCACGATGTTGACGATGAAGAACGGGAAAAGCGGCACGAGGCGCAGCACCAGCATGTAGGAAAAGCCATCGCGCTCGAAGCCAGCGGCCATTTTCGCGAGCCAGGGGCCGGCCTTGGCCCGCAGGAGATCGGCGAGGGCCGTCCGCGCCGCCAGAAAGATCGCGATGGCGCCGATCGTGGCGCCCACGACCGTCAGCGCCCCACCGATCCAGGTGCCGAACAGGAAGCCCCCGGTGATGGTGATCCACAAGGCGCCCGGCACCGAGATCGCCACCGCCAGCGCATAGAGGACGACATAGCCGAGCCCCGCCAGCCAGATATTCGCTGCCACGAGATCGCGAAGCTGGTCGCGATAGGCCGCCAGCGCGTCGAGCGACAGGAACCGTCCGAGATCAAGCGCGAAGAACAGGGCGAGGCCGACCAGGATCAGCGCCGGTCCGATCAGCCGCTGCCAGAGCGGGCGGGCGGCGGGGGCGGGAGCTGTCAGGCCGGCTTCGGCTTCGCTGTCGGGCAGGGGTTGGGACATCCGCGGTCCTGTCTGTCGTGTCGGGAGGGAGGATCAGCCGCGCGTGCCGCGCTGATTGACCCGGCAGTGCCGAAGCCCGTATACAACGCGGCTTGATCTCAGATGGTGATGGAGAGTTCCGGTGAAACGGACATTTCAGCCGAGCCGCATTCGCCGCAAGCGCAATCACGGCTTTCGTGCACGCATGGCGACGGCCAATGGCCGCAAGGTGCTGGCTCGCCGCCGGGCCAAGGGCCGCAAGGTGCTGAGCGCCTGAGCGGCGGAGCACCCGAACAGCAGCCAACATTCGGCGATGGCGGGCCCATTACCCCGCTACGTCCCGAGCGCCTGCGCAAGCCGGCTGATTTCCTGCGCCTGCGCGCCGGGCGCAGCTTTGGCCGGCCAGCCTTCCTGATGCAGGCGCGGGCGCGCCCCGAGCTGCCGGGCCCGGCGCGGATCGGCTTCACGGTGACGAAGAAACTGGGCTCCGCGGTGCTGCGCAATCGCGCCAAAAGACGGCTGCGCGCGGCGGTGGATTCTGAAAGGACCGTCTTTCGCGACCGGGTCGATTACGTGCTGATCGCCCGTCATGCGGTCTTCGCCCAGCCCTTTGCCAGCCTCTGTGCCGATATCCGTCAGGCGGCCGAGGCGCTGGCCCGCAAGCTCTGATGCGGCGTCTCGTCCAGCCTGTCCTGCTGGGGCTGATCGCGTTGTGGCGCCATGGGATCTCGCCGTTGATCGGGCCTCATTGCCGCTTCACGCCGACCTGTTCGGCCTATGCGCATGAGGCGATCACACGCTTTGGGCCGTGGCGGGGCGGCTGGCTGGCGCTGCGTCGCATCCTGCGCTGCCATCCCTGGGGCGGGGGCGGGCCTGACCCGGTGCCGGAATCGCTGCCCTCAGGACCGCTGCGCGGCGGCGAGGAGCGCCGGTAGCGGCCGCTTGACCGCGATCATCGGGACGCCTGCCTGGATCGCCGCACCGACCCCCAGCACCGATTCCAGAACGCCCCCGATGGCCGCATCGTGCCCGTCCATCGCATCGCGCAGGACCACGGGATCGGGTGGCAGCATCAACGCATCCAGATCGACCGTATCGGCCGGCAACTCGACCTTGCCGCGCTCAGCGACCTTCAATTCGGCCCTTTCGCTCGCCCAGGCTCCGATGCGTTCCAGCAGCGGCGCCAGATCGGGATCGGGCGTCGCCAGCGCAACGGCGCCCTCGAAAACCCGGCCGCGCTGACCGTCCACCGTCACCGGCTTGCCGCGCAGGCCCTCCCACAGCCTTGGCGGGCAGCCAGCCACGCAGGGCACATCGGCGAGCCCCGGCAGCACGATATCCTCATCGATGCGATTGACGACGAGGGCGGCGGCGGAGGCCAGGATCTGGCGCTCGCGCGGGCCGATCCGGTCGGTCATCAGCACGAAGGGGCGCTTCTGGGCCATCAGCTGGCGCGCCGTCTCGACATCGGGGGCGGCGATGCCGCGCCCTATGCCCGGCGCTGCGCCGTCACCTCGCATGAGGGTTTCCGGCCGCGCCTCGGCGCTAAGCCGGTCGTGCAGCAGGCGGCGCAGATGCAGCGGGCGGATCAGGCGCAACGC
>CAZPBH010000238.1:0-4098 GCA_964584645.1 uncultured Rhodospirillales bacterium
CACCCGCAGCCGGGTCAATGATCGGCTGGCAGCAGCGGACAACATCAGCATTCTTGATGTCGAACTCGGACGTTCCGCCCTTGCCGTAGCCGAGGCTGAACGTGCGCGGATCGATGCCCGGCTTGCGAAATGCCGGCTGACGGCGCCTTTTTCGGGGACCGTCACAGCCATCCATGTCCGGGCCCATGGGCATGTGGCCGAGGGCCAGCCCCTGCTTGACCTTGTGGATTCATCCAGCCTTCAGGTCGAGGCGGCGGTCCCCTCAACCTGGTTGAGCCGCAGCATCGCGGGCCAGGCGTTCACGCTGCAGCTTGACGAAACTGGCCATGGCCTGCAGGGCGTCTTTCTGCGATCTTCGGGCCGTGTCGATCCGGTCAGCCAGACCGTGCAGATGATCGGTCGGCTCGAGGAACCCACGGAGGGACTGTTGGCGGGCATGAGCGGTCGGCTGAAGCTGAACCCCAGAGTTGGTGAGTAACGCTTCGGACGCATCGGATACGTCGCCCCTGCCGGCAGCCACGGACCCGCTGCGCGGTGCGGCGAACCTGTTGCTGCTGGAGCAGCTCATCCGCCGGGCTCCGACTGCCGAAGAGCTCGGCTATACGCTGGTCAACCGGATCAGGCTGATCGCGCCTTGTGATGTCATCGCCCTCTGGCTCGATGAGGCCGCACTGCGGGGCGGGCGCGGGCGAATTGCCGCCATCGCGGATCTGCCCGAACCGGCGCCGGACGCGCCGCTCAGCCGTTTTCTGGTGCGGCTCGCGGGCTGGCAGGCCGATGCCAACCCCTCCGAGCCGCGCGTCCTGTCCGCCGATGACGCACCACAGGACGCCCGTGACGCTTGGGGCGAATTTCTGCCCGGCTCCCTGCTCTGGGTGCCGTTGAGCACGGCGAGCGGGCGGATGATCGGGGCCCTGATGCTCAGCCGCGCGGATAGCTGGGCCGAGGCCGAAGCGCGCGTGCTGGGACGGGTCGGGGAAGCCGGCGCCCATGCGCTGGAGCGGCTGCAGTTGATGGGGCGACGCCGGCTGGTCCCTGATCGCAAGGCCAGGCGCCGGATCGGGCTTGGTATCCTGGCCGCCGCGCTTCTGGCGATGTTCGTTCCGGTCCAGCTGACCGTTCTGGCACCCGCCGAGATCGCGCCGCGCGATCCGCTTGTGGTCCGCGCGCCCCTTGATGGTGTGGTCGAGGCGATCCCGGTTGAAGCCAACAGCTTTGTCGAGGCCGGCACCGTTCTGGCCCGGCTCGAGGATGAGGAGTTGAGCACGCGCCTTGCTCTGGCAGAGCAGGATCTGGCGATCGCCGAGGCCGAATATCGCCAGGCCCAGCAATCGGCGATGGCCGATGCCCGGGCGGCAAGCCGACTTGCGGTACTGGCCGGCGGTGTTTCACAGGCGCAGGCCGAACTGGCGCATCTGCAGGAGCTGCGAAACCGCGTCACCCTGAGGGCGGAGCGGGCCGGGCTGGTGCTGATCCCGGATCGCCAGGCGCTGCTCGGCAAGCCGGTACGGCTGGGCGAGCGGCTGATGACCGTGGCCGACCCGGCAGAGCGTCGCATCCTTGCATGGCTCCCGCTGCCTGAAACGGCGGAAGCGACGCTGTTTCTGAATGTTCTGGCAACCCGGCCCCTGGCCGCGCGGGTGGAGCGTATCGAGGCCAGCGCACGGGTAGCGCCGGCGGGCTTTCTGGCCTATCGCGTCGAGGCCGCGTTCGTCGACGCCGCCGCATCAGAGATCGGCCAGGCGCGGATCGGCCGGCGGGGCACACTCAGGCTGGAGGGCGAGCGTGTTCCCCTCGCCCTCTTCCTTTTTCGCCGACCCCTTGCCGCCCTTCGGCCAAGGCTGGGCCTGTGAGCCTGGCAGCCGGCGCCTTTGCATCCGGAGCGAGCGGTTCCGAGCGGGCGCCCGCCCCGGTCCTGCGCGCCGCACTTGAGGTATACCCGGCCGACCCGGACCCCGACGGCACGCCGGCATGGCTGCTGCACGATCCCGCGGGCAATCGGTATTTCCGGCTGGGACCCGAGGCTGTCGACATGCTGCGCTTCGTTGACGGGCGCAGCGCTGCCGAGGTTTCAGCGGCCACCAACCGGCGTTTCGGACACAATCTGACAGCCGAGGATGCCGGCGCTCTCTTCAGCTTTCTGCGTGCCCATCATCTGGTTGAGGCCGACGCCGCCCAGATCGAAAGCTTCCGCAAGCGCGGGCTGAGCCAGCCAGGCACGATCAGTCGCCTTTTGCGGGGCTATATCAGTTTCCGCGTACCGCTCGTGCGGCCCGATGCGTTTCTGACACGCACGCTGCCGGCCGTGCGCTGGCTGGGACATCCGGTGATGCTCGGTCTCCTGGGGCTCATGGCGCTGGCCGGGTTCTGGCTGGCGGCCCGTCAGGCCGAGGTCTTTCTGGCCACGGCCGTGAGTTTCCTCTCGCCGCAGGGCGCCGCACTCTATCTGGCGGTGCTGGTGGGGGTGAAGGCTGCCCACGAACTTGGCCACGCCTATGCCGCGAAGGCCCATGGCTTGCGCGTGCCGACCATCGGGGTCGCGTTCATCGTTTTCTGGCCGATCGCTTATACCGACACCACCGACGCCTGGAAGCTGACCCGCCGCTCCGCCCGCGCGAAGATTGCCGTTGCCGGCATCGCGGTGGAGATGGCGCTGGCGGCCTGTGCCCTGTTCTTCTGGAACATCACGCCGGACGGCCCGCTGCGCGATGTCCTGTTTGTGACGGCGACCTCGATCTGGTTGCTCAGCCTGATCGTCAATCTGAACCCGCTGATGCGGTTTGACGGGTATTTTCTGCTGGCCGACGTGCTGCGGATGCCCAATCTCGAGCCGCGGGCCCATGCCATGGGACGCTGGAAACTGCGTGAGAGCCTGTTTGGCCTCGGCGACACGCGACCCGAGATCGGGCGGAGCTGGCTGATCCCTTATGCCTATGCCATCTGGGCATGGAGGTTCGTCCTGTTCGGCTCGATCGCGCTGGCGGTCTATCTGCTCTTCCCCAAGGCGCTGGGCGTGCCATTGGCGGTGATCGAGATCTATTACTTCATCGCGAGGCCCTTTTTTCACGAAATTGGCGGCTGGGGCAAAAGGCTGCCAGAGATGAGCCTGAACGGCATCACGATACGCAATCTGCTGCTGTTGCTGCTGGTTCTGGCCCTGCTTCTCGTGCCATGGCGCACGCGTATTCACGCACCCGCCATCTGGGTCCCCGATTCAGCGGTTCTGTACGCATCTGAGGGCGCAAGGATCGGGATGATCGCTCCGGCCGGCAGCCGCGTCGAAGCGAATGCGCCTGTCATCCAGCTTCTCAATCCGGCGCTCGATCACGAGATCGCGCAAACAAGGCGCCGGCTTTCGACCCTGCAGCTTGAGGCGGAAGCACTCGGTGTGGACAATCTGCGCCGCGCGCGGTCCCTTGTCGTGCAAGCTGAACTGCAGGCAAGCCGGAGCGCCCTTGCCTCACTCGAACAACGCCGCAGCCGGCTGAGCATCGAAGCCCCCATCCATGGCCGTGTCGATCATGAAGCGCCCGATCTGGCCACCGGGCAATGGGTTGCCGGGGATACGGCACTGGCGACCGTGGTGGGCGCAACATCGCGACTTACGGCCTATGTGCCAGAAACAGAGGTGGCGCGGCTCCGCGAAGGATCCCGCGCCTGGGTCGTCGCCGAAGACGGGCTGCGCCCGCCCATTGCAGCCCGCATCATCGATATCGCTCCTGATGTGACGGCAGCCCTGCCCTCACCCCTGCTGGCGAGCAGCCATGGTGGCGCCATCGATGTGCGACGCGGCGATGGTGGGACCTATACGCCAATACGCGCTCTTTACGCCGTGCGCCTCGAACCCGAAGATGGACAGTCGAGTGAACGAGCCTTGCGAACACGCGCCGTGTTCGACGCCTCGCCCCAGAGCATCGGGGCAGCGCTCTGGGGGCGGCTCACAGCCTTGTTGCGCCGCGAATCAGGGTTCTAGAGTTGTCTCTGTAACCGAGTCCGCAGAGCCCACCTTTCGGGAAGCTCGCAAGCGCCTTTTTTTTGTGGGTGTGGTTGCGGGGGCAGGATTTGAACCTGCGACCTTCAGGTTATGAGCCTGACGAG
>CAZPBH010000239.1:0-4086 GCA_964584645.1 uncultured Rhodospirillales bacterium
GGCGGCGGCGATGAGTGTGCTGTTCACCGCCCCGCTGATCGTCGCGGCCCTGAGCGGCCCGCTGCTGGGCGACCGGGTGGGGCGTGGCACCTGGCTGGGCATCGCGGTCGGCTTTGCCGGGGTGCTGCTGGTGCTGCGGCCGGGGGGTGAGGTGGTGGCGCTGGGCGGGGCGATCTGTCTGCTGGCGGCGCTCTGGACGGCCGGCGATGCGCTGGCGGTACGGCGGCTGACGCGGGCCGACCCCATTGGCCGGCCACCGCTGAGCCTGCCGCGCATGCTGGTCTATCTGCATCTGGGGCTGATCACGCTGGGGGTGCTCGGCGTCGCCCTGACCGGCTGGACGGCGCCCGACCCGCTCGGCTGGGCGGTGCTGGTAGCGGTCGGGCTGTTCGGGGTGACGAGCCAATGGGGCTACACGGCCGCGATCCAGCGGGCCCCGGCGGCGGTGATCATCCCCTTCACCTATTCCGGCCTGCTCTGGGGAGCGTTGATCGGCTGGCTCATCTGGGGCGAACAGCCCCACGCGCTGACCTGGGCCGGGGCGGGCATCATCATCGCCGGCGGCCTGATCGTGCTGCGCACTCAGGCCGGTGCAGGGGCGGGTGCCGCCGCGCGCCGCCCCACCATCAGCCGGTAGGCGGCGGGCACGAAATAGAAGCTCAGGATCGTGCTCATCAGCACCCCGCCCGCGATCGCAGCCGCGAAGGGGGGCCAGAACTTGCCCGAGCCCAGCAGCAGTGGCAGGAAGCCTGCGAAGGTCGTCAGCGTGGTGGAGATGATATGCCGGCTCGCCTCCTTCACGCGCCGGCGAATGGCATCCTCGTCGCCCTGTGAGGCGTCCTCATCGGCCTGCAGGGAGGTGATGATGATGATCGCGGCGTTGATCGCCACCCCGATCAGCCCCAGAAGCGCGATGATCGGCTGGAAGCCGAAGGGATAGGCCAGCACCCACAGGCTCAACAGCCCCAGCCCGGCGGCCATGCCCGCGACACCGGCCACGATCAGGCTGAGCGAGAAGGAATTGAAGGTCAGCACGATGGTGGCAGTCATCAGCACCGCAACAAGGCCGGCCGTGGCCGCGATATCGGCGATGGCCTCGCCACGCGCCTCGTCATCGCCGCCCACGGTCAGGGTGTAGCCCGGCGGCAGCTCGGGCCCCGCTTCGGCCCACAGCTCCTCGAAGCGGGTCACCGCATCGGAGGGCAGGGAATCGGCCCGGACATAGGCCGCGATCAGATTGGTCCGCCGGCCCTGATAACGGGTCAGCGTGCCCGGTGCGGGCACCACATCGAGCGTGCTCACGGCATCGAGGGGCAGGGCGGGGCGGCCCCCGTTCGCGGCCAGCGCCTGGAGGTTGAAGGCCGCCAGCGTGGCCGGGTCGGCCCGATCCTCGGGCGCTATCTGCAGGCGTACCGGAATCTCCTCCATGCCCTCCAGCACGGTCCCGCCCGGCATGCCATTGATCGCCGCACCCAGCTGCCCGGCGATGGCATTGGGGCGCCAGCCGGCGGCAAGGGCCGCTTCCTCGTCGAGGCGCAGCTTCAGGCGCGGCTCCCCGCCGGGCATGCTGGCAAAGCTGTGCGTGACCTCGGGAATGCTGGCAAGAAGGCGGCGGGCATCCTCCCCCAGCTCGCGCAGGGTGTTCGCGTTCGGGCCGCTGAAGCGCAGCTCGACCGGTGCAAAGGTTGGCGGCCCCTGGTTGATCTCGATGACGAGGATCTGCGCCTCGGGAAAGGCCGCGTCGAACTCCTCCTGCAGGCGCACGACCAGCGGGCCGGTGACGGCGAGGTTGCGCGTCGTCACCTGTCCGGCAGCGAAGGCCGGGTTGGCATCCTGGTTCATCGCGACGTTGTAATAGAATTTCGGCGCACTCTCGCCGAGCGTCCAGTCGGCGTGCTGCACATCCGGCTCGTCGTCGAGGCGCTGCCGGATGCCCTCGACCACCGCGCGGGTGGCACCGATCCCGGCGGTGGAGGGCATATGGACCTCGATCATGATCTGGTTGCGGTCGGCCTCGGGAAAGAATTGCTGGCGCAGCTGGGTGGCGCCGAACAGGCCGATGGCGGGCAGCAGGGCAGCCAGCACCACGCTGGTTGCCGGGCGTGCGAGGCTCCAGCGCAGCGAGCGGTCGAACAGGCTCGCGATCCTCGCCTGACCCGGCAGCAGGCCGCGTCCATGGGAATCCGGGCGGGCGCGCAGGATCTTGCCGGCCAGCACCGGCAGGATGGTCAGCGCGATCAGGAAGGAGGCGATCAGGGCCGCGTTCACGCTGATCGCGATGGGCCCGACAAATTCCGAGACCCCGCCCTCGGCCAGCATGATGGGCGCGAAGCCGAGCACGGTCGTGAGCGTCGAGGCCAGCAGCGGCACGGCCAGCCGCTTCACGCTTCCTCGGATCGCCTCGATCAGCTTCAGCCCCGCATCGAGGCGGCGTTGCAGCGCGTCGACCATGACGATGGCGGCGTCGACCAGCAGGCCCAGCGCCACGATCAGCCCGGTCACACTCATCTGGTGGATCGGTATTGCCGCCGCGTTCAGAACTGCCAGCGCCGAAAGGGCAGAGAGCGGAATGGCGAGCGTGACCACCAGCGCGGCGCGCGGCCCCAGCGTCAGGAACAGCACCGCGACCACCAGCGCCATGCCGAGCCCGAGATTGGTCAGCAGCGTCGCCAGACGGTCCTGGATGTAGAAGACCTGGTCGAAGATCACCTGCGCTTCGATCTCCTGCGGCAGCAGCCGCCGGAATTCGTCCAGCTCGGCCGTGTAGCTGTCCGACCATGCGCCGGCGCGGGTCCCTTCCGCCATCCGGGTGGCGACCAGAATGGCCTCGGCTCCGCGGGCGATGGCCAGCCGGTCGAGCGGCTTGACCACGCCGCGGCTGATCTCGGCAATCTCGCCGAGGCGGATGGTCTCGCCTCCCGGCCCGAGGGCGACCGGCAGATTGCGCAGTCTCGTCAGCCCGTCGATCTCCCCCGTCACCTCGACGACCAGCCGCGATTCCGCTCCGGTGAGGGTCGCAGCCGCCGTCTTGGCATCGGCGCGGGCCAGCGCGGCGGCCAGCCCCGGATGGTCGAGGCCCAGTTCGACCGCACGCGCTGCCGGGATGGTGACACGATATTCCTCGCTCGGCGCGCCATGCAGCGTGACAAGCTCCGCACCGTCAAGGCTCTGCATCCGGCGCTGGAGCTCGTCGGCGAAACGGCGCATCGCATTGAAGTCGGCCTGGCCTGTGCCGACCCATTTCAGCGCGGTGATCTTGGTATAGGCATAGGTCCGGTCATCGTTGAAAACCGGGTCCAGCGCGCCCTCGGGCAGGTTCTGCGCAGCGTCGTCAAGGGCATCCCGGATTTCCGAAAACGGGCCGGCGATATCCTCGATCGACCCGTCCAGTTCGACCGCGATGGAGGAAAGCCCGTTGCGGGAGGTCGAGCGCAGCTCGATGATCTCGGGGATCTTGCGCAGCTCCTCCTCGATCTTCTCGGTGACGAGGCTGTCGACCCGCTCGGCCCCAGCACCGGGATAGGCCGTCAGGATCAGGGGATAGCGGTTGGTGATCCGCGGATCCTCGTCCTGGGGCATGGTCAGGATGGCCGAGAAACCGGCAACGAGGATCAGGGCGGCCAGAAGCAGGGTCAGCCGCTGATGGCGCTGGAAGAAGGTGGCCAGATCGCCCATGGCTCAGCTTCCTTCTGCCAGATTGGCTACCCTGTCGGCCGGGATGACGCTCTGGCCCGGTGTCACCCGGTTGAGCCCGCGGGTGATGATAGCCGTACCGTCCTCCAGCCCGCCGCTCACATAGACCTCCGCCGGTGTGACATGCAGCGGCCTTACGAGCCGGCGCGCGACGGAGAACCCCCCGTCTTCGTTTTCCTCCAGCGCCATGACCGTCCAGACCCCGCCCGGATTCTCCGAAAGGGCGGCCTGCGGGACCCAGAAACCGGGTGCGGCGACCCGGCGCTCGATCACCAGATCAATCATGTCGCCGGGGAGGCTTGCGGCCTCGATCCTGTCGATGACGACGGTGCGTGTCTGGGTCATGGGATCGAGATCGGGCAGCGCGCTGCGTACCTCGTCGCCGAGGGCCTG
>CAZPBH010000240.1:0-4070 GCA_964584645.1 uncultured Rhodospirillales bacterium
CGATCATCTCGGGGTCCAGGGCGGAGGTCGGCTCGTCGAACAGCATGACCCGCGGCGTCATGCACAGCGCGCGTGCGATCGCCACGCGCTGCTGCTGCCCGCCCGAGAGCTGACCCGGATATTTCAGCGCCTGATCGGGAATGCGCGCCCGCTCCAGGAGCGCCATGGCGCGGGCCTCGGCCTCCTCGCGCGGCTGCTTGCGGACATGGATCGGGGCCAGCACGCAGTTCTCCAGCACCGTGAGATGAGGAAACAGATTGAACTGCTGGAATACCATGCCGACTTCGGCCCGGACCGCATCGACATGGCTTTCATCGTCATCGAGGCAGATGCCATCAACGGTGATGCGGCCCTCATCATGGCGCTCCAGCCGGTTGATGCAACGGATCAGGGTCGACTTGCCCGAGCCGCTGGGGCCGCAGATCACGATTCGCTCGCCCGCCTGAACATCGAGGTCGATGTCGGCGAGGGCGGTGAACCTGCCGAAGTATTTGGCCACTCCGCGCACTTCGATGAGCGGCGTCTCGGACGAGCTGTCTTGATCGGTCATGCGCGGGCGGTGTCGAGGCGACGCTCAAGGCTGCGGCTGGTCTTGGACAGACCGAAGCAGAAGGCGAAATAGATGAAGGCGGCGAAGAGATAGGCCTCCACGAAATAGGGCCGCCATTGCGCATCGGCCAGCGCCCCGCGGGTCGCACCCATCAGATCGATCAGCCCGATGATGGCCACCAGCGAGGTGTCCTTGAAGGTGGCGATGAACTGGTTGACGATGCCGGGGATCGAGATACGCAGCGCCTGCGGCAGGATGATGAACGCCTGGATCCTCCAATAGCCGAGCCCGAGCGATTCCGCCGCCTCCTGCTGGCCTTGCGGCAGGGCCTGCAGCCCGCCGCGTATCACCTCGGCCAGATAGGCCGCCAGAAACAGGATGATGGCGATCTGGGCGCGCAGGATCTGGTCGATGCTGACCCCGGTCGGCAGGAACAGCGGAAACAGGAAGGCCGCCATGAACAGGAGCGTGATCAGCGGCACCCCGCGGATCAGCTCGATGAACAGCACGCACACACCCCGCACCACCGGCAGTTCCGAGCGGCGGCCAAGCGCCAGCGCAATCGCAAAGGGAAAGGCGGCCGCACAGCCGATGACGGCCAGGATCAGCGTCAGCACCAGCCCGCCCCAATCGCGCGTCGGTACATGGGTCATGCCCCCGACACCGCCAGACAATAGCAGGCCCATGGCAAGGAACGCCAGAAGCCAGACCCAGCCAAGCCAGGGCTTCCAGGCGAAGGGACGCGTGCTGAGACCCAGCACGGCCAGAAAGATCAGCAGGGCTGCCAGCGGCCTGCCCTGTTCCTCGAAGGGATAGGTGCCGAACAGCATGAAGCGGATGTTCTGTGCCACAAAGGCCCAGCAGGCGCCCTCCGGTGCCGCGCGGCAGGCCGCTGCCTCGCCCGCCCAGACGGCGTTGAGCAAGGCCCATTCGACCAGCGGTGGGGCGATCAGGCCCAACAGCACGAGAAGCCCGATGGTGATGGCGGAATTGACCGGTCCGCCGAACAGCCCTTCCCGCAACGCCTCCAGTTGGCGATGGCGCATCATGCCTCGGTCCGGTCGAGAAACTCGGAGATCAGCGCAGCCCGCGCCGTTTCCCGATCCGGATCGGCCGCCATCGGCAGGACGGCATGGCCGGCATGGGGCACCAGCCCGGCCGCTTGCGCAGCATGAACACGCAACGGGTCGGCTTCATCCTCGATCACAAGCGTTGGCCGCTTCACCTTCGGCAGGCGATCCCGAACCTCCTGGCGGAACACCGCGCGATAGGCATGGCGGAAACTGCCGAGCGCCTTGACGACGTCCAGCGCGATGCGGTCATTCACCTCCACCGGCATCACGGGCACATCCAGACGGGTCTCGGCCGTGCGGCGGTACCAGGGGAAATGCAGGCTCTGATCGCGCACGAAATGCCAGGCCCAGAGCAGATGGGCGCCATGCGGATCGGGAGGCACCGGCGGGGCATAATTCTCAAGAAACTCGGCCCGTTGTGCCTCATCCTCGAGGATCAGCACACCATCCAGCACCACGCGGTTCACACGCTCCGGCGCGGCAATCGCCATCTCGATCGCCAGATGGGCGCCCGTATGCGTGCCATAGAGGTCGACCTTCCCAAGGCCGAGGGCATCGAGGATGCGGATCATCGCCTCGGCATAATCCTCGATCCCGGGCTCGGGCATGGTCAGCGGGGCGCTGTCGCCAAGGCCCGGCGTGTCGGGCAGCCAGCAGGCGCGCCCCTCGCCAAGCCGGCCCATCAGCGCGCCGAGCGAGGCGCCCGAGGCCGGACAGGCGTGCATCATGAACAGCGGCCAAGGCGATCCGCCGGCCGCCGGCACCGCCCGGCGAACCAGCATCTCCCCCTCATTCAGCCGGACGAACTGCCGGTCGATGACGGCCATCAGGCCGCCTGCACCACAGCATCGTCCACCGCGAAGGGCACCCCGGTGCGGGCGCGGACCTCGTCGATCAGCACGCCCTCGGCCAGCTCGACAAGGGTCAGCGTGTTACCGGGGCGGGCCTTGTCGATGGTGAACACACCCAGATCGGTGATGATGGTGTCCACCACCTGCGCGCCGGTCAGCGGCAGCGTGCAGGATTCCAGGATCTTCGGCGTGCCGTCCTTGGCACAATGGTCCATGATCACGACGACGCGCTTCACGCCCGCGACAAGGTCCATCGCCCCGCCCATGCCCTTGACCATCTTGCCGGGGATCATCCAGTTGGCGAGATCGCCATTGGCCGCGACCTCCATGGCGCCCAGGATCGACAGGTCGATATGCCCGCCCCGGATCATCGCGAAGCTGGTGGCGCTGTCGAAGTAACTCGTCTTGGGGAGCTGGGTGATGGTCTGCTTGCCGGCGTTGATGAGGTCCGGGTCCTCCTCGCCGTCATAGGGAAAGGGGCCCATCCCCAGCATGCCGTTTTCCGATTGCAGGGTGACGTCCATCCCGGCCGGGATGTAGTTCGCCACAAGGGTCGGCATGCCGATGCCCAGATTGACATAGAAGCCGTCCTGCAATTCGGCGGCGGCGCGTGCGGCAATCTGGTCGCGGCTCCAGGCCATGGGCATCTCTCGATCTGATTTTCGGTCAACCGGCTGGCATGCAGATAGGCAGACGAGCCTAGCGCGTCACCAGCCCGACACGTGCGTTGTACCAGTTCATGAACAGGGAAATCGACAGGCTGACGGTCAGATAGGCCGCCATCACCAGCGCCAGCACCTCCAGCGCATGGCCCGTCTGGTTGAGGGTGGTGTTGGCGACCGAGACCAGATCCGGATAGCCGATGGCAACAGCGAGCGAGCTGTTCTTGGTCAGGTTGAGATACTGGTTGGTGGTTGGCGGGATGATCACGCGCAGGGCTTGGGGCAGGATGATCAGCCGCATGATCCGGGCGCCCGGAAGTCCAAGCGCCCGGGCGGCCTCCCACTGGCCTTTCGGGACGGCCTGAATGCCACCGCGCACGATCTCGGCGATGAAGGCCGCGGTATAGAGCACCAGCCCCAGCAGCAGCGCGGTGAATTCCGGCGTCACATGCACGCCGCCCTGAAAGTTGAAGCCCCGCAATTCCGGCATGACCAGCGCCAGCCCCTCGCTGAAGTCGAGGCCAGGCAGGTAGAGCCCGCGATTGGTCAGCACCATGCCGAGCCAGGGTTCGGCCTGGCGCGGCGAGGGCCCCAGCTGGGTGATCGCGGCATACCAGAAGACGAGCTGCAGATAGAGCGGGGTGTTGCGCGCGATCTCCACATAGCTGCGGGCAAGACCGGCGGCCAGCATGTTCCTGGCCAGCAGGGCGATGCCCACCACCACGCCGAGGAGCGTCGCCAGCACGATCCCCAGGGCGGCGACCTTGAGGGTGTTCACCAACCCGACGCCGAGGGCGCGCAGATAGGTATCGCGGCCGGGGTCATAGGGGATCGCCGCCTCGCCGATGGCAAAGCCCGAGGTTTCGCCCAGAAACCCGAACCCCGCGGTCATGCCGGTCGCCTGCATGTTCGCCAGCGCATTGGCCGCGAGCCA
>CAZPBH010000241.1:0-4047 GCA_964584645.1 uncultured Rhodospirillales bacterium
AGAAGGGTGATCCGGGTGAGGCGCTCTATGGTGTCATCGAGGGCACCATCCGCATCGCCGTGACGGCGCATGATGGCCGCGAGGTCGTGCTGTCGCTGATGCAGCCGGGCGATCTGTTCGGCGAGATCGCGCTGAACGATGGCGGTCCCCGGACGGCCGATGCGCAGGCGCTGACCGATGGGGTGCTCATGCTCGTGCGCCGGCCGGTTTTCCTGCGCATCCTGGAAGAGGAGCCCACCCTCGCCCGGCCCATGCTGAACCTGCTTTGCGCCCGGCTGCGCCAGACCTCCGCACGGGTGGAAGATGCGGTGTTCCTCGACCTGCAGGCGCGCCTCGCCAAGCATCTCCTGTTCCTGGCCGAGGGGGCGAAACCTGCAGCCGGAGGGCCCCTCGCGGTGCGCCTCAGCCAGGCGGAGCTGGCCGCCTATCTCGGCACCTCGCGCGAGAGCGTGAACAAGCACCTGCAGGGCTGGCGGGCGCGCGGCTGGATCGCCCTCGGCCGGAGCCTGATCGAGATCCTCGACCGGGATCGGATCGCCGAGGAGGCCGGGCTGGGCGAGGACGCGCTGCTGCTGGTCTGAGCCGTGGCCCTGGTTGCCCCGTTTTCCGCGCAGCCCTGACCCTCTCTCCATAAGTGAGTGATATTCAACAACGATTCTTGAGGCTGCCTCTCCCGTCCCCTCTGGCCAACCTGCGGGCGATGGGTTAGGGTTGGCCAGCATCGGGGTGATGGACAAGGCTTGAGCCCTGATCTGAATGGGTTTTTGACCGCCTGAGATGAGCCTTGCCTCATGCATGAGGCTGATCCGGGCGGCGGGGGGATGAGGCGATGGGGAGCCACCTTCTCAATTACACGCGCGTGCTGGGGATCGTTGGAGACATCCTGAAGGTGCGGGCCGACAACGTGACCTATGGCGAGCTTGCCATGGTGCATAACCCCGGCGGGGCCATGGGCTCGGGCGAGGACAGCCTCGCGCGCGTGATCGAGCTCGACCGCGACATCGTCTCCCTGCAGGTCTTTGCCGGCGGGCGCGGTCTGTCGACCGGAAGCCGGGTGCGTTTCATGGGCCGGCCGATGGAGGCGATCTATTCGCCGATGGTGCTGGGGCGCATCTTCCGGGGCTCGGGCGAGACCATCGATGGCGGGCCCGACCTTTCGGCGGAACCCAAGACGGAGCTGGCAGGCCCCATCGTCAACCCGATGATGCGCGTGATGCCGGGCAAGATGATCCGCACCGACGTGCCGATGATCGATGTCTTCAACAGCCTCGTTGAAAGCCAGAAGATCCCGATCTTCTCGATTGCCGGCGAGCCCTACAATGAATTGCTGGCCCGGATCGGCATTCAGGCCGATGCCGATATCGTGATCTTCGGCGGGCTCGGCCTGATCTTCGACGATTATCATTTCTTCCGCACGACCTTCGAGGATTCGGGCGTGTTCGGGCGGACGGTGATGTTCGTCAACCTGGCTTCCGACCCGATCGTCGAACGGCTCATGATCCCCGATCTGGCGCTGGCGGTGGGGGAGCGCTTCGCAGTGGAGGAAGGCAAGCGTGTGCTGGTCCTGTTGACTGACATGACCGCCTATGCCGATGCGCTGAAGGAAATCGGCGTCTCGATGGATCAGGTGCCCTCCAATCGCGGCTATACCGGCGACCTCTACACCCAGCTGGCGCGTCGCTATGAGAAGGCCTGCGACTTCAAGGGCGCCGGCTCGCTGACCATCCTGTCGGTGACGACCATGCCGGGTGATGATGTGACCCATCCGGTGCCCGACAACACCGGGTACATCACCGAGGGGCAATTCTACCTGCATGACAACGTGCTCGACCCGTTTGGCTCGCTGTCCCGCCTCAAGCAGCATGTGATCGGCAAGGTGACGCGCGAGGATCACAGCCAGATCATGAACACCATGATCCGGCTCTATTCCGGCGCGCGCGATGCCGAGAAGAAACAGGCGATGGCGTTCGAGCTCTCGGCCTATGATGAGAAGCTCCTGAAATTCGGCAGGCTGTTCAAGCAGCGGTTCATGGACATCAACGTTTCCCTGCCGCTGGAGGCGGCGCTCGACCTCGGCTGGAAGACGATGGCCGAGTGCTTCGAGCCGGGTGAACTGTTCATCAAGCAACAGCTGATCGACAAGTACTTTCCGAAGGCCGCCTGACGCGCCATGGCACGCATCGCCCTCAACAAGGCCTCGCTGAACAGGAAGCGCGCGGACCTCAAGACCTATGCGCGCTATCTGCCATCGCTTGAGATGAAGCGCCGGCAGCTGCTGGTGCGCCTGTCGCGCGAGCGGCAGGTGCTGGGTGAGCTGGAAGACGAGATTGCCGTTCACCTGAGCTGGGTTGAGAAGAACCTGCCCATGCTCGGCTGTCATGACATTCCGGTCGAGAACCTGATCCGGGTCACCCATGTCGAGATCGGCGAGGAGAACGTCCTGGGTGCCCATATCCCGGCTTTCGAGGATGCCGGGTTCGAGCGTATCCCCTATGGCTATTTTGCCCGTCCGCACTGGGTCGATACGCTTGTGGTCCGGCTGGAGACCGTGGCACGCCTGCGCATCCGCCAGAACGTGACCCGTGCCCGCGTCGATGCCCTGCGCACGGCCGTTACCAAGGTCACCCAGCGGGTCAACCTGTTCGAGAAGGTACTGATCCCGCAGGCGCAGGACGACATCCACCGCATTCAGGTCTATCTGTCCGATTCCGACCGGGCCGCCGTGGTGCGCTCGAAGATCGCCAAGGCCAAGCACGAAAAGACCGTCGCCGGCGCCATCGGTGCCACCATCGAGGCCGAGCCCGGCACGGAGGCCGGCGCATGAGCATCGTGCCCCTCCTCAAGGCGACGATGGTCGGCCCGGTGGGCGAGCGCGATGCGACCCTCGCCCGGCTGCAGGATCTGGGCGTGGTGCACCTGGTCGACATGGTCGAGCGCGAACAGGGCATCGGGGTGCCGGCCTACAAGTCGGGCGCTCTGCGTGCCTTCAAGTTCCTGGCGAGCTGCCGTCGCAAGCGCCAGGCCGTCACCCGCAGCGCAGTCTTCGATCGTGATGCCGTGGTGCGCGAGGCACTCGCGATCCAGGAGCGCATGGAAGAGCTCCGCTACCGCAAGGATTTCCTCGATCAGCGCATCCGCGAGGTCCGGATCTGGGGTGATTTCACCTTCCCGCCGCTGGCGGATCTGGCTGGCCAGCGCCTCTGGTTCTATCGCATGCCGCATTTCCGCAAGGCGCGGCTTGAAGGGCGCGAGGACCTTGTCTGGGACGTCGTGGGCCGGGACAACCGCTATCTGTTCGTGGTCGTGGTCGCCCCCAACGAACCGCAGGACATGCCGGTGCCCCGCAGCCATCTGGGTGCGAAGTCCCTCGGCACGCTGGAGCGCGAGCTTGAGGAGATCGAGATCGAGCTCGAAGACCTTCAGGAACGCCGCATCGGCCTGACCCGATGGCTCTTCCTGCTCAGCCAGTCGCTGGCGGCGGCCGAGGATCGCACCGAATTCGAACAGGCCCGGCGCGGCGCCTATACCGATGACGCGCTGTTCGGTGTCCAGGGCTGGGTCGGGGCCGACCGCCGGTCGGATATCGAGGCGTTCGGCAAGGAGCATGGCCTGGCCCTGCTGCTTGAGGCCCCGGGGCCGGAGGATCGTCCGCCCACCCTGCTGCGCAATCCGGAATTCTTTGGCGGCGGCGAGGAGGTGATCCGGTTCTATTCCGTGCCGGGCTACCGGGCCATCGACCCCTCGGTTCCGCTCTTCTTGTTCTTCGCGCTGTTCCTCGCGATGATCCTCTCCGATGCCGGCTATGCCGGTCTGCTGGCCCTGATCCTTGCCGTGACCTCGGGCAAGATGCGCGAAAGCCCCTCGGGTCGGCGGATCGCCGCGATGGGCTGGGTCATTGCCGGGATCTCGATCTTCTGGGGGGTTCTGGCCGGAAGC
This sequence comes from uncultured Rhodospirillales bacterium, assembly GCA_964584645.1. Classification (GTDB taxonomy): domain Bacteria; phylum Pseudomonadota; class Alphaproteobacteria; order CAZPBH01; family CAZPBH01; genus CAZPBH01. Next base: position 3,937 of record CAZPBH010000241.1, read on the forward strand.
TATTTCGGGGTTACCCCGCCGGAAGGGCATTGGCTCGACCGGATCGCGATCATCGACATGACCCAGACCGAGGCGATGATGGGAGGCTCGCTCGCGGTGGGTGTGATCCAT
>CAZPBH010000242.1:0-4046 GCA_964584645.1 uncultured Rhodospirillales bacterium
ATGGATCGTCCCCTCAACCTTCCCCTGCCCCGCAAACGGGACCCTGCCACCCTCCGGCAGGCGCGCCGATGCGCACGCCAGAAGGCGGCACCCTTCATTCCGGGCGCATTCGTCTAATTTTTCGTTAACATGCCGGTTTGTGGTACTCGGATGGCTTGCCACCCCGTCGCCAAACCGGCCGTTCTGACTGCTGCCAGGGTCAGTTCACCTTGGCGTAGGGGAAGTTGAAGTTTGCCCCTGTGGTGGATGCCGGGCGGACGGGATCCCCATTCACGGTGCTTAGTGTTGCGCCGCCGCTCAGGACAATGAAGTCGCCATGAACCTGAACACCGTCAAAATCGTAATCCTCGGCGATTGGGATGTAGGTAAAGGTGAGCGCGGTCGATCCACTACCACCTGTAAATGCAGCCTGCCTCATCGTCGCGCCGACCTGAACGCTGAGGGTTGGCGTCCCCCCGACCAGGTTGACCGCTTCGGTAAAGCTGAGCGTGAAGACCATAGGCTGGCCGGTCACATAACTTCCCCCGGCCGAATCTGGGATCTCGACATTATCAACGCCCAAGCGCCCATCGACCCGATATCCTTCGTTCTGGGCGGAAGCGGGGATGGTGGTTTCAAGGGGCAAATTATCGCTGGCGGCGTTCAAGGTAGCGCCATTCTTGAGGACGACGGCCAGCACCTCGATGCCGTCATCGTCATAATGGCCTGCGGCAACGGTATAGATGCAGTAGAGCTCTATGGTAGGCGCCCCATGGTAATTCACGCAGGCTTGTGTTTCAACCAATTGCGTGCCGACGCGCAGCTGTAAAACAACTGAGCCGCCATTTTCTTGGTAATTTACATCTTCGTTAAATTGAATAGATATATTTTCTTGTCTTCCTGTCACGAGAGGTGAATCCCAAGACCAGCCAGCCTGAACGTAATTGACAATCGGGCCAAGCCCATCGGCTCCGACACGTAGACGGCTCATCATGCCGCTCACGCCGCTGGCCAGGGCCAGACGAACTTCGGCACCATCATGGGTTAGCGTGCCCCCGTTCAGATCGATGGCATCGTTGCGGATCTGGATCCCGTCTTGGTCGACATCGCCAGGCTGAACGGTATAGCTGAACTGTAAGGTCGTCGTCCCACTGCCGCCGGGCACGAAATCGGCATAGCGCGTGGTGGAGCCGATCTGCACCGCGAGCCGGGGCGTGCCCGTCACATCAATGGTGACAGGATAGGTGACGGCGATGACGAAAGACTCCCCAACGGCCAGATTGGCGGGTTCGGTCGGGCTCACAACAGACACGCCGCTGATATCAGGCCGCCCATCGACCCGATATCCTTCGTTCTGGGCGGAAGCGGGGATGGTGGTTTCAAGGGGCAAATTATCGCTGGCGGCGTTCAAGGTAGCGCCATTCTTGAGGACGACGGCCAGCACCTCGATGCCGTCATCGTCATAATGGCCTGCGGCAACGGTATAGATGCAGTAGAGCTCTATGGTAGGCGCCCCATGGTAATTCACGCAGGCTTGTGTTTCAACCAATTGCGTGCCGACGCGCAGCTGTAAAACAACTGAGCCGCCATTTTCTTGAAACGACATATCATCATTAAATTGAATAGATATATTTTCTTGTCTTCCAGTCACAAGCGGTGAATCCCAAGACCAGCCAGCCTGAACGTAATTGACCACCGGCGCTGCTTCGGTCGGATTCACAATGGCGCCGGTCAGGAGGCTGGCATTGGTCAGGGTCATTTCCGTGCCATCATCGACCGCGGTGATGTCGGCGCCGGCCAGGGCGTTTTCTCGAATTTCCACACCGTCCTGATCGCTCTCACCTGGAATGACGGTATAGTTGAATATCAGCACCGTATCGCCATCGGTGAGTGTATCGAAAACGGCCTCTCGGTCAGTACCACCGACTCGGATTCCGAGTGTCGGGCTGCCAGTGACCTGGACCGGTTCAGAGAAGGTCGCGCGGAAGGGGATGACCTCGTTGTTGCCATAGGCGGCACCGTGCCCTTCGACACTCAGCAGCGAATTGGAATCAGCGCCCCCTTCATCCTCGCCGCCCCCTTCTGCCGGGGTGCCGCCGCCGCCAGGGCCGCCTGGCGGGGCCGTGGCAGCACCACTCACCCCCGGCACCTTGTAGCGGAGCACCAGATGGGCTGTAGCGGGCCCGTGCAGCAGCACGAGCATCATCGCCAATCCCGAGATCGCGGCCAGAACCTTGCCCATGGATCGTCCCCTCAACCTTCCCCTGCCCCGCAAACGGGACCCTGCCACCCTCCGGCAGGCGCGCCGATGCGCGCGCCAGAAGGCGGCACCCTTCATTCTGGGCGCATTCGTCTAATTTTTCGTTGACATGCCGGTTTGTGCGTCCCATCGCAGCGAGGCTGCCTCCCGCCCTGCCCGCCGGATTGCCGCGAACTCCGTACTTGCGCCGGCTGCCCCGCTCCGCTTAAGTCACCATGGCGGTTGACGGATTCCCGATTCACCGATGGCATGACGGCGATGCTCGACCTGAACCTTGTCTATAACCTGCTGCTGACGGCGCATATCCTGCTGCTCGTCTACTGGCTTGGGGGCGATCTCGGCGTCTTCTACACCTCCACCTATGTCACCAAACCCTCGGTGCCGCCGCCGACCCGGGCGGTGATCGCAAAGATTTTTCTCTGGATCGACATGGCGCCGCGCATCTGTCTGATCCTGATGCTGCCGGTAAGCTTCACGCTGGGGGTGGCCGGCGGCTATCTCGACATCGCCACACCGTGGATCGGGGCGCTGTGGGTGTTCGGCCTAGCCTGGCTGGCGCTCGCCATCGCGGTCTACAGGCTGGAACAGGCGCCGCTTGGTCATAATCTGGCGCAGGTGGATTTCTGGCTGCGGGTGGCGGTGATCATCGCCCTCGTCGGGGTCGGCATCTTCTCGCTAACCAATGGCGAGCCGGTCGAGGGGGCCGCGCTATGGCTGGTGCTCAAGATCTTCATCTATGCCGGCATGATCCTGTGCGGCCTTCTGATCCGGGTCGTCCTGCGGCCCTTCGGCGGCGCCTTCGCCGATCTGATGAGCGAGGGCTCGACGCCGGAGACCGAGGCACGCCTCAAGGCAACGCTCGACCGTGCGCGCCCGCTGGTGCTGCTCATCTGGGCGGGGCTGCTCGCCAACACCTGGCTCGGTGTCTCCAAAGGCCTGCTGTAATCGATCGCCCTCAACGACAGGGCCATCAATGGACAAGGAAGGGGAAGGACAATGAAACTCTACGGCACCAACTGGTCGCCCTATGCGATCCGCGTGATGATCCAGATCGCCGCCAAGGGCCTGGACTTCGAGGTGACGCTGCCACCGGGCGGCTGGCCGGCGACCGACGAATACAAGGCGCAGAACCCGATCGGCAAGATCCCCGCCCTGCAGGTGGGGGACACGATCATCCCCGAATCCACCGTCATCATGGATTATCTGGAAAGCGAGTTCCCCGAGCCTGCGCTGCAGCCGGCCGACCCGCTGGCGCTGGCCCGGATGCGCCTGCTGGTGCGCATGACGGACCTCTATCTCGGCACCCAGATGTCACCGATCTTCCAGAACATGATGGGCCGTGGCAGCCAGCAGGCGGCCGAAGAGGCGGCTTCCAAGGCGATGGAGACGCTGGCATGGATGGACCATTATGCCGATGGCGCGCCCTATCTGATCGGCGACCGGCTGAGCCTCGCCGACTGCACGCTGGGGCCGATCCTCTATTTCGTGGGTGTGCTGATGCCCAATGTCGGCCAGCCCGACCCGCTCGCCGGCTATACGAAGCTCGCCAAGGCATGGGACACGATCCGCGCCGATGCCCATGCCGGGCCGATCCTGAAGGTCATGCACACCGCCTTTTCCCAGCTGACCGAGGAGATGTCGGGCGGCGGCGGTGCCGGGGCGTCCGAACCGGCCTGAGCTGGCCCGCCCCCGGGTTGATCCGCCCCCGGGCTGATCCGCTCTAGCGTCGCGTCAGCTGCTCATAGGCGATGAAGCCATGGGCCTCCTCGAAGCCGTCGAGATCGGGTGACAGCCCGATCAGGCGGAC
>CAZPBH010000243.1:0-4002 GCA_964584645.1 uncultured Rhodospirillales bacterium
CCGGAAAGCGCGCAGCCCTGACGACGGTACTGGGCAAAGGCCAGCGCCTGCTGCCAGGCGAGCTCGGCCTGGGAGAGGCCCTGCACGCCCACCCCCAGCCGGGCCGCGTTCATCATCGTGAACATGGCGGCGAGGCCCTTGTTGGGCCGCCCGACCAGCCAGCCCCGGGCCTCGTCATACTGCATCACGCAGGTGGGCGAGGCGTGGATGCCCATCTTGTCCTCGATGGAGAGGCACTGCACGCCGTTGCGCGGCCCCGGTTTCCAGCTTTCGCCTTCCTGCACGGGCAGGAATTTCGGCACGACGAACAGGCTGATGCCCTTCACGCCCTCAGGCGCATCGGGCAGCCGGGCCAGCACCAGATGGATGATGTTCTCGGCCAGATCATGCTCGCCCGCCGAGATGTAGATCTTGGTGCCGGTGATGGCGTAGCTGCCATCCTCCTGCGGCACGGCCCGTGTGCGGATCAGGCCCAGATCGGTCCCGCATTGCGGCTCGGTCAGGTTCATCGTGCCCGTCCAGTGGCCCTCTACCATCGGCGGCAGGTAGAGCGCCTTCAGGGTATCGGAGGCATGCAGGTCGAGCGCGTGCATCGCCCCCTCTGACAGGCCCGGTACCATGGTGAGCGCCATGTTGGCGGAGCTCATGATCTCGGCCACCGCCGTGCCCAGCACCCGCGGCAGACCCTGCCCGCCATGATCGGGGCTCTGGGTCAGGCCGACCCAGCCGCCCTCGCAATAGGTCCGGTAGGCGGCTTCGAAGCCCCCGGGCATGCGCACGATACCATTGTCCCAGACCGCCCCTTCGGCATCGCCCGAGGCATTGAGCGGCGCCAGCACTTCCTCGGCGATCCGGGCGGCCTCTTCCAGCACGGCATCGGTGATGTCGCGCCCGGCCTCTTCCAGCCCCGGCAGGCTGGCAAGCTGCCCGCTGTCGAGCAGATCGTGCAGGACGAAGCGGAGATCCTCAAGCGGGGCGCGGTAGGCCGTCATGGACAGAAAACTAGGTCGCGGAGCCGGTGTCGGACAGCTCCCGCACCAGCTTCTCGGCCGCCTCGATCAGCTCATCCTCGAAGGCCGGATCGGCCCCGAAGCGCTCGGCCATGGCGGCCTTGACGGCATCGGGCGGCTCATGGCCCTCGCCACTCGCCAGCACCTCGCCGAAATCCTCCAGATCGAAGGCGCCCTGCGCGCGGACCTGCTGATAGGTGAAGAAATCCTTCGGGTGCATCCGGCAATAGGCCCAGAAGGGCTGGCCATCGACCAGGTCGCCGGTGACCAGCACGGTCAGGGCGATATCCTCGTTGCCCTGGTCAAACAGGCGTTCGAAATCCGCCATGGCGATGACCTCCCCTGCCCGGATTGTCGGGTTGTTGCTGTGCGGGTGACGGGTCGGGGCGCGCACGCCCAAGGCGCCGCTTCAGCCAGCCGCCGAGCTTCTCGATACGCGCCCTGAAGCCGCCATCGACCTGCCCCCGGAAATGCAGCGCATCGGCGAGCGAGGCGGTGCCGGCACCCATGGTCAGGGCACCCGAGGTCACGGCCCCGCCACCGATCATCGCCGCCCCGGCCGCGATCAGCAGCCCTGCCCCCGCAGTCACCGTGCGGGCCTGGCCGGACAGCGAGGCGCCGACGAGCGTGCTGCCTCTGACCTTGCCGACGCGCAGCTTCCGGGCCGCCCCGATCAGCCCCGAGATGTTGGCCGGCAGATAGGCGGCGGCGTTGGCCGCGAAGAACAGCGCGTTGGCCGTCAGCATGCCGGGATTGCCGCCATTTGCGAGACCGATCACGGATTCGGCACCGAGCGTCAGCGTGGCCGCCAGGCCGAGGCCGGCCGCCACATGATCGGGCTTGAGGCCGAGACGGCCGAGAAACTGGCCATAGGCTTGCGGGCGCGTGGCCATGCCGGCCATGTGCGCGCCGCGCAGCGCGATGAAGGCTCCGCCCGTGGCGGCGAAGAACAAACCTGCCGGGGCTGTGGCTGCGACGATCATCCCGCCGGCGATAATCGGCAGGGCCGTGTTGAGAAGGTCCGTGCGGTGCTGCCCGATCCAGTCGCCAGCCCGGCGCACCCGCAAGGCGGCACCCTGAACCGCCGAGCGCAGGACGCGCCCGACGCTCAGCCGACGCCCCAGCCTCGGCAGATCGCCGGTCGCCGTCGCCTCTGGCCCCGCCTCCGGCCCCGTCGCAGCCTCTGCGGCCATGGTCACGCCCCCGTCCATCAGCGCGAGGCTACGCCATCCGGGCGGGGCCGGCAATCGGGCGATCAACCGGCTCTCAGTTGCGCAGGGGCTTGCCGGTTTCCAGCATGTGTTCCATGCGCTTCAAGGTGGCCTCCCGGCGCAGCAGGGCCATGAAGGCTTCCCGCTCCAGCGCGTGGATCGCCTCCGGCGTCATGGGGTCGAGCGGGTCGGTCGTGCCCCCGGCCAGAACATGGGCGAGGTGCCCGGCCACGATCGCATCATGGGCGGTGGCACGGCCCAGCTTCACCTGATCGCCGAGGCCGAGCTTGAGGGCCGCCTCGCCCGCAGGGCCCGGCAGGTTCAGGACCGGGGCCTCGGGGGGGCTGTAGCTGGCGGCAAGGTCCACCGCCCGCGCCCGCGCATCGGCCAGCACCCGGTCGCGGTTCATGGTGATCCCGTCCTCAGGCCGCAGATAGCCCAGATCGCGGGCCTCGAAGGCACTTGTGGAGACCTTCGCCAGCGCGATGGTCTCGAACGCCCGTGCGACAGCCGGCATCGGCCCCCCTGGCCCCGGCGCCTGCGCCAGCCGCGCCAGCAGGGCGGCACAGCCGCCCCAGCCCGGCACCACACCGACGCCGGATTCCACCAGCCCGATATAGCTCTCCGCATGGGCCTGCACGGCGTCGCAATGCAGCAGCAGCTCGCACCCGCCGCCCAGCGCCATGCCGGCCGGAGCGCCGACCACCGGAAAGGGCGCGTGGCTCAGCGCCAGCATCGCCTGCTGGCCGTGCCGGATGCCGTCCTCGACCTGGCTCCAGGCGGCGATGTTGGCGGCGAACAGCACGATGCCGAGATTGGCCCCGACCGAGAAATTCTCGCCATCATGGCCGATCACCAGCGCCCGCAGCCCCTTTTCGGGGATCAGCGCCGGGGCGGCGGCGATCATCTCCAGCGTCGCCGGCTCGATGGCGTTCATCTTGCTGTGAAAGGCGAGGCAGGCCACACCCTCGCCGATATCGAAGAAGCTGGCCGCGCGGTTGCCCGCGATCCGCTGCGGGGAAGCGAGATCGGCAAGCCTGAGCACGCCCGGCGGGCGGGAGGGCGGCACCTTGCCCAGCACCGCAGAGCCGCGCGCGGCCTCCAGGATCGGCGGCACCGGCCAGCCGGCTTCCTCGATCAGCCCGATCATGCGGTCGACACCGATCCGGTCGATCAGGGCGAACGGCCCCGCCTCCCAACCATAGCCGAGCCGCATCGCCGCATCGACCGCCTCGGGGCCGTCGGCGATCTCGTCGACAAGCCAGGCGGCATACCACAGACCGTGCAGGGCCAGATCGCGCGCGAAGCGTCCGCCCCTATCGGGATGGTCGATCAGGGCTGCCAGCCCGCCCTGCCGTGCGGCGTCGAGGCTGGCGAGGCGCACCTCGCGCTCACGCCGCCGATAGGTGCCGGTCGCCAGGTCGATGGCCTCGCGCCCGCCATCCTCGCCCTTGCGGTAAAAGCCCGCCCCGGCCTTGCGCCCGGTCCGCCCCTCCGCGATCATCCGGGCCAGCAGCGGATGGTCGGTGTGGATACGGCGGTAGAGATCGTCCTCAGGCAGGCTGGCGAGCAGGCTTTGCGCCAGCAGCGGCAGCACATCCAGCCCGACCAGATCGATCAGCCCGAAGGTGCCGGTCTTCGGGATGCCGAAGGGGCGACCCGAAAGCGCATCGGCCTCCTCCACGCTCAGGCCATGAGCAAAGGCCGCGTTCAGCGCCGCCTGACCCCAGAGGGTGCCGATCCGGTTGGCGATGAAGGCGGGGGTATCCTTCGCGCGCACA
>CAZPBH010000244.1:0-728 GCA_964584645.1 uncultured Rhodospirillales bacterium
GCATCTGGCTCATGGTATGCTGTCGATGCGCGAGGTCGCACAGGCCGCCTCGGCGCGGCGCAGCACCCTTGCCGATCTGGACCTTGCGGCGCGACGTCTCTGGGCCGGGGCACTCGACAGCTTCATCGGCAGGCTGCACTGGAACGGGCACTTCATGCAGAAGCTGGAGGATCAGCCGGAGATCGAGCACCGCAACCTGCACCCGCTCTACAATGCCCTGCGCACGCACGCGGATACAGAAACCCTGGAACGCTGGGCGTCAGGTCAGACCGGCCTTCCCTTCGTGGATGCCTGCATGCGGGCTCTCGGCGCGTGGGGGTGGATCAACTTCCGCATGCGCGCGATGCTGATGGCGGTGGCGAGCTATCATCTCTGGCAGCCCTGGCAGGCGAGCGGGCCGATCCTTGCGCGCCTGTTCACCGATTACGAGCCGGGCATCCACTGGCCGCAGGCGCAGATGCAATCAGGCACGACAGGCATCAACACCATCCGGATCTACAACCCCGTCAAGCAGGGCCGCGACCATGATCCTGACGGCATCTTCATCCGCCGCTGGGTTCCCGAACTGCGCGATCTGACAGGCGCATCCCTGCATGAGCCCTGGAAGACTGGCGGGGCGCCCGGCTATCCGGCCCCCATCGTCGATCCGGTCGAGGCGGCCCGCCATGCGCGCACGACGATCTGGTCGGTCAGGGGCAGCAGGGCTTTGCCGAACAGGCCGAGGCGAT
>CAZPBH010000244.1:738-4001 GCA_964584645.1 uncultured Rhodospirillales bacterium
CGGACGGAACCAGTCGGACAGGCAGCTCGACCTCGGCCTCGCGGCGGGGGATGAGGGGTGAAGGCCAGAAACGGCCATCGCGGCAACAAGGCCGCCCTTCCCCGGAAGACCTGCCCGGTCTGCACACGACCCTTCAGCTGGCGCAAGAAATGGTCGAGGGACTGGGAGAGCGTCGTCTATTGCTCGGAGCGCTGCCGTCGTCAGGCAGCCGCGCGCAGGAAATAGACACCGAACATCTGCTGCCCGGTCGTCCAGAAGGCCTCGCGCACCCATCCTGCCGATGCGGCCAGGGCCGTGAACGCCTCGGGGGCATATTTGTGGCTGCTCTCGGTGTGGATGGTCTCCCCGGCGGCAAAGGCGAAATCCCTGCCGGCGATGCGCGCCTGCTGGGCGATCAGGCTTTCCAGATGCATCTCGATGCGGCTGCGTTCGGCGTTCCATCGCACCCGATGACGAAATTGCGTGAGGTCGAAATCACCGTCCAGCTCGCGGTTGATGCGGCTCAGCAGGTTGAGGTTGAAGGCCGCCGTCACGCCCTCGCTGTCATCATAGGCGCGCAGCAGCACAGAACTGTCCTTGACCGTATCGACCCCGATCAGCAGCCCTGATCCCGGGCCGAGCGTAACATGGAGTTCGGTGAGGAGTTCCTGCGCCTCGGCCGGCTCGAAATTGCCTATGGTCGATCCCGGGAAGAAGCCTGCCACCGGCCCTTCGCGCACCAGATCGGGCAGCGGGAAGCGATGGGTGAAATCGGCCGTGACCGGGATCACCGGCACATGGGGATGGTCCTGGGCAAAGGCTTCGGCGGCCCGCATCAGGAATTCGCCCGAGATGTCGACCGGCACATAGGCACGAGGCCGGTCGAGCGCGTCGATCAGCAGCCGAACCTTTTCCAGGGCCCCGGCCCCGGGTTCGACCAGGGCGACCTGAGGGCCGATGCTGGCAGCGATATCCGGGAGGTTCTCGGCGAGAATCTGCTTTTCGGTCCGCGTCGGATAGTAATCCGCCGTCCGGCAGATGGCGTCGAACAGCTCGGAGCCGCGCTCGTCATAGAAATGCTTGGGCGGGATGACCTTCGCGGAACGCCCCAACCCCTCCAGCACATCGGCGCGGAATGCCTCCACACCGGTGCCGAAATCATGCACCTCGTGAAAGAGCTCGATATCGACGCTCTCGGCACCATCCGGCATCGCGGAACCTTTCCTGTTGTTCGCTCGGCTGCTGAGGGGGGCAGGATGATCAGTCGGCGTCGCGCGCCAGACGCACGCCCGCGAACTGCCAGCGCTGATGGGGATAGAAGAAATTGCGATAGCTCGCGCGCAGATGGGCCTGCGGGCTGGCGCAGGAGCCCCCGCGCAGGACGAACTGGTTGCACATGAACTTGCCGTTATATTCGCCCACCGCACCCGCCGGGGCACGGTAGCCCGGATAGGGGCGATAGGCATTGGCCGTCCATTCCCAGACATCGCCAAACATCTGGCGCGGGCCGCTGCCGGCAGCGGCGAGAGGCTGCGGTCGGAGTGCCCCGCTTTCGACGAAATTGCCGGCGACGGGCAGGGCGGCGGCGACATGCTCCCATTCGGCTTCACTGGGCAAACGGGCACCGGCCCAGCGCGCATAGGCATCGGCCTCATAGAAGCTCAGATGCGCGACCGGCGCCTGCGGGTTGATCGGCTCGAACCCGGCCAGCGTCATCACCCACCAGGTGCTGCCCTCGCCCCGCTCCCAGTAGAGCGGTGCCTCCCAGCCCTCGGCCTGGACCATGGCCCAGCCATCCGACAGCCAGAGATCGGGGCGGGTGTACCCGCCATCCTCGATGAAGTCCTGCCATTCGCGCTGTGTCACCGGGCGGTTGGCGATCTCGAAGGGATGCAGCAGGGTCGCGTGGCGTGGCCCCTCATTGTCGAAGGCGAAGGCCCCGCCCTCATGGCCGATTTCCACGATCCCGCCCTCATGGCCGGTCCAGCTCAGCGGCACGGGCCGGGGCACCTCGCGCGGACGGCGGCTCTGATAGGCCGGGCGGACCGGGTTGAAGGCAAAGGCATGAAGGATGTCGGTCAGCAACAGTTCCTGATGCTGTTGTTCATGATGGCAGCCCAGCTCGATCAGCGGAGCGATGCGTGCCCAGCTGGCCTCATCGGCGCTCTCCATCAGCTCGGCCATCCTCGCGTCCACCGCCTCGCGATAGCGGGTGATCTCCTCTGCCCCGGGGCGGGTGATCAGCCCGCGCCATGCGCGCGTATGGCGGGGCCCGACGGCCTCATAATAGGAGTTGAACAGAAAGCCGTATTCCCGGTCATGGGGGCGGTATCCCGGTATCTCCTGCGCCAGGATAAAGGTTTCGAAGAACCAGCTCGTATGCGCCCGGTGCCATTTCGCCGGGCTGGCATCGGGCATCGACTGAACGCACTGATCCTCGGGCGAGAGCGGTGCGGCCAGCATCTCGGTGCGCGCCCGAGTCTCCCGATAGAGCGAGGCAAGCTCGCCGGGAGCACGCGGGGCCGGGGCAGAGAGCGAAGAACGTGTGGGCATCGGAGCCTCCGCAGGAGGGAAGCGCGGGGAAGAGGTTCACAAGAGACAGCGTCGCAATCGCTCTCCCGGTTCCCTGCACCAGTCTCATTTTCCGAATCGCCGCGGGTCTTCATGCCCGGTTAGGGATCACAGGGTGGGCCAGCCGGAGAGCGAAATCAAGCAACCGGTCCGTGTGATGCCCGCTCCCCGGTGCCGGCCGGGATCAGCCGTTCCAGCGTCTCCAGCCGGTCTGCCTCGGCGGCCAGCTTGTCCCAGCGGATCCGGTGCACCCTTGGAAAGCGCATCGCGACACCGGATTTGTGCCGGCCGGAGCGCTGGATGGAATCGAAGGCGATCTCCAGCACCAGCTCGGGCCGCACCGCCCGCACCGGTCCGAAACGGTCGATGGTGGCCTCGCGCACGAATCGGTCGAGCTGCCGGAGTTCCTCATCGGTGAAGCCGAAATAGGCCTTGCCGACGGGCACCAGCTCTTCCCTCGCCGGATCGTCCCTGACAGGCCGCCAGCATCCGAAGGTGAAATCCGAATAGAACGAGCTGCGCTTGCCATGACCACGCTGGGCATAGAGCAGCACGCAATCGACGAGGTGCGGGTCGCGCTTCCACTTCCACCACGACCCCCTGGGGCGCCCGGCCTGATAGGCGCTGCCTCGATGCTTGAGCATCAGCCCCTCGATGATGCCCTCGGCGGCCAGTTCGGCGCGCAGGGTCTCCAGATCATCCCAACCGAGGCC
>CAZPBH010000245.1:0-965 GCA_964584645.1 uncultured Rhodospirillales bacterium
AGCGGCGCCAGGTCGGCGCGCAGGGCGACACGCACCCGGTCGCCCGGCAGCAGCGGCAGGGCGGCACCGGCGATGGTGCCCAGATCGAGGGTTTCCCGGGCAAAGCCCTCCCCCGCCGCCGGCCCTTCGGCGAGCCGCGTGCGCAGCACCTCGATGCTGCGGGCATCAGCCTCCGCCGCCAGCCCGCCGGCAGCACCAATGAGGGCGGTCATCGGCACCGCGCTCACGATGGGATAGAGCCCGGGCCGCCGCACCGCACCCTCGATCCGCACGCTCGCCTCACGCATCAGCCCGGCGAGCCGGCCGGAAGGCGCCTCGGGCCGGTTCAACAGCAGCTCGATCTCCGCGCGGGTGAACAGCCGGACCCTGTCACCCGGCTGTACCAGACGGTCGAAGCTGCCCTGGGTCACAGCCTCCGGGCCGAAGGGCAGGAGGAGCGCCTCGCCCCACATGGCCTCAGGGCGCTCGATCACGGCGAACCAGGGATAGACCTCCGCCGTCGGCCGCGCCGCTGCCAGCAGGTCGGAAAGCCTCGGCGCCTCGGCCGCCGCCACAGCGCCCGAGCGGCGCACGGGACCCTTGATGTCGACCGCAAGCTGGGCGTCGGGCTCGGGCAGGGTGACACGCAGGATCGCCCCGGGTGCCACGGCGTCTTCTGAGGAAACAGGACGGGCCGGCCCCTCCTCGGCCTCGATCAGGAAGGCCGCCCCGGCGGCCAGCGGCCCGCCAGCGAGGTCGAGCAGCACCCTCACCGGAATCAGCCCTGCCGCCGTGGCGGGCATCTCGTAGATGCCGGGCCTGTTCACCGCACCGGCGACGGCCACCGTCGGGCCGAGCACCGGCACATGCACCCGGTCGCCATCGGCAAGGCCGGGGTCGAGCGCCCCCGCCACGGGGATTCCGAAAGCCAGCCCATAGAGATCGACCGGCACACTGTCGCTGCCACGGTCCAGTTGGACCCCACG
>CAZPBH010000245.1:975-3996 GCA_964584645.1 uncultured Rhodospirillales bacterium
GGCCGGCAGACGCACACGGCCGGGGCGCGCCAGCTCGCCCGTGACCATGACCGCGATTTCCCGCGCCGCAGCCAGACTGACCGCCACCTGAACGTCCAGCAGCGTGCGCGCCAGCTCGGCCTGAAGCTCCTGTCTCAGCGCGCCCAGCGTCCGCCCGATAGCCGGGACGGGCGGCAGGCCCTCGACCAGAAACCGGCCATCGGCGCCGACCTCCACCAGCTGTGTGCCGGTCCGCCCGCCGCGAAAGCTGAGACGCAGGCGGTCGCCCGGACCCAGAACATAGCTGTCATCAACCCGGCCGAGCGGCTGGGCGGGTTCCAGCACGCCGCCCTCGAACAGCTCGGCACCGCGCAGGTGCAGCCGTTCCCCGGCGCGGCGGCTGTAGCGCCGTTCCAACGCGCCGGGCGAAGCAGCGCCAGCTTGCCGGGGCTCGATCCCGCTGGTCGGGGAAGCGGCTGCGGTGGGGACAGGGGGCGGGGCGGCGATCTCGGCCGCTTGCGGTGTCGTGGGCAAGCCCAGAAGGGCAGCAAGGGCGAGCGCGCCGGCGAGGGCGCGCCGATAACGGCTCATTCTTCTTCCGCGAGCTCCGGCACCCGGGCGCCCCGAAGATTGGTGCCGTTGAGCTCTGCCCCGTCGAGCTTGGCCCGTGACAGATCGGCGTTGGAGAAATCCGCCCCGGTCAGATTGCATTCGATCAGATTGGCGCCGGAGAAATCGGCACCTTCAGCCTTCGCCCCGGAAAGGTTGGCATAGGCCAGGTTGGAAGGCCACATCCGGCCGGTCGGCTTGCCCTGTGGGTCCTTCAGCTCGACCTCGTGGAAGCGCGAGGAGCGCAAGCGCGCCCCGGTCAGATCGCAGCCGCGCAGATTGGTGCCTGACAGGTCGGCGCTGTCGAGAATGGCGCGGTGAAAATTCGATCCCGACAGATCGGCCATGGCGAGCACGGTGTTGCGCAGATTGGCCCCGACGAAGCGGTTGTTGCGCAGGCTGGCACCGGAGAAATCGAGGCCGGCGAGATCGATATGGCTCAGATCCTCGTTTTCCATCTCGCAGCGCGCACCCTGACGGCCATCGGTCTCGATCCAGGCGGTATGGTCGCGGATCGCACGCTGGATGCGCTCGGAATAATGTTCGGCCGAGCGGGCAAGGACGGCACCGGTGATGTCGGCCCCGTCGAGGCTGGCGCCGACGACAATTGCGCCTTCCAGATCGGCATCCTGCAGATTGGCGCCGTCGAGCACCGCACCGGTCAGATTGGCGCCGGTCAGCACCGCCGAGCTGAGGTTGACCCCGATCAGGGTTGCGCCCTTCAGATCGGCATTGGCCAGCCGCGCCTCGCGCATGTTGGCCTTGGTGAGATTGGCCCCGGTCATCTTCGCGCCGTTGCAATCGGCCCCGACCATCGAGGCGCCGGTCAGATCGGCCCCGACAAGGTTGGCTTCGGCAAGGATGGCATCGTCGAGCTCGACATCAGAGAGGCTGGCCTTGCGAAACTTCACATTCTCCGCCGTGCGCCCGTCGATCAGCGAGCCGCCGCGCAGATCGGCCTCGCGCAGCATCGCCCCCTTGAGCTTGGCGCCGCGCAGCTGGGCGCCGCGCAGATCGGAGCGGGAGAGATTGGCGCCCGTGAGATCGGCCCGGATCAGGCAGGCCCCGAACAGGTCGGAGGCCGAGAGATCGGAGCCGGCAAAGTCGCAGCCCAGCAGGTTCGCGCCCGAAAACTTGGAATTGTGCAGCTTGGCCCGCGCGAAGGAAAAACCCTGCAGGTCTTCCATCGCAAAATTTGCACGCGCGCCATTCGCCTTGCCGACGAGCCAGAGCTCATGCCGGCGAAGGATCATGATGACTTTTGACGGATTCATGCCCCGGGTCCCCACCACATGGGATCAGTTAACGCCAATCCGTCGCGTGCAGCAAACACAAAGATACAACTTTTCGCAGGTCCGGGACATCTTGGCGCCGCGACCCTCTTGCCGTAAACAGATGATACAGGGCCGTTTTTCGCGGCCCTGCATGTGTGGGGACAAGGCAGGCAACCAAGGAGGGGGGGGTCATGGACGGTTTCACGATTTTCGTGCTGATCGTGCTCGGTTTCGCGATCGTGACGATCTTCAACGCGGTCAAGACGGTACCGCAGGGCGAGGAATGGACGGTCGAGCGCTTCGGGCGCTACACCCAGACGCTGACCCCGGGGCTGAACATCATCGTTCCCTATGTCGACCGGATCGGCCAGCGGGTGAACATGATGGAAAACGTCCTCGACGTGCCCGAACAGGACGTGATCACCAAGGACAATGCCAATGTCCGCGCCGATGGTGTGGTTTTCTACCAGATCGTCGACGCGCCCTCGGCCGCCTATGAGGTCCGCAACCTGAAGCTGTCGATCATCAATCTGGCGGTCACCAACCTGCGCGCCGTGGTCGGCTCGATGGACCTCGACGAGGTGCTGAGCAACCGCGACACCATCAACGCACGGCTGCTGCAGATCGTCGATGCGGCGACCAACCCCTGGGGGGTCAAGGTCACACGTATCGAGATCAAGGACCTCGAACCGCCCGCCGACATCACCAACGCCATGACCCGGCAGATGAAGGCCGAGCGGGAGCGCCGCGCGGCCATCCTCGAGGCCGAGGGCGCCAAGCAATCCGCCATCCTGCGCGCCGAGGGGGAGAAGCAGTCCCTGATCCTGCAGGCCGAGGGCCGGCGCGAGGCCGCCTTCCGCGATGCCGAGGCGCGCGAGCGCGAGGCCGAGGCCGAGGCCAAGGCCACCGAATTCGTCAGCCGCGCCATCGCCGAGGGGGATGTGCAGGCCGTCAACTATTTCGTGGCGCAGGCCTATGTGCAGAGCCTGGAGAAGATCGCCGCCGCCGACAACCAGCGGGTCGTGCTGATGCCGCTGGAGGCCAGCGGTATCCTGGGCTCCATCGCCGGGGTGGCCGAGCTCGCCAAGGCCAGCTTCGAGCCGACGCCGCGGCGGATCGCCCAACCCAGCCAGCAGGCCCAGAGCCGCGCCGGCAGCCA
>CAZPBH010000246.1:0-3989 GCA_964584645.1 uncultured Rhodospirillales bacterium
GGGGGAATTCGCCTTCGTCATCTTCGGGCTGGCGCTTACCCAGGGGGTGCTGGAGCCCGCGCTCGGCCAGCTTCTGATCCTGGTCACGGCCGTGTCGATGGCGATCACGCCCGCCGTGATCCTCGCCGGTGACAAGCTGGCGCGGCGGCTGGAGGGGCGGCGCGCAGCGGGCGGTGAGGCGATGGCAAACGAGGCCGCAGCGCTCAACAACCATGTCATCCTCGCCGGGTTCGGGCGCAATGGGGAAACCGTGGCCGGGATGCTGCGCCATCGCGACATCCCCTTCATCGGCGTCGAGATCCGCCCCGACCGCGTCGCCGAGGCGCGCCGGGCCGGCTGGCCGGTGTTCTATGGCGACAGCGGCGCGCCGCAGGTGGTGCGCAAGGCCAATCTGGCCGAGGCCCGCGCCGTCGTCATCACCATCAATCAGATGCATGTGGCGAGCCGGCTGGTCGGCGTGCTGCGGGCCGAGCATCCCGACCTGTTCATCATCGTGCGGGCCCGCGATATCGCCCATGCCGAGGAGCTGGAACGCGCCGGGGCCGATCAGGTGATCCTGGAGACGCTGGAGGCGAGCCTGCAGACGGGTCGCGTCCTGCTGGAGGGGCTGGGGGCCGCACCGGTGGATGTGCTGGCCAGCCTTGAGGACGCGCGCCGGCGCTATGGCCGGCCGCCGCAGCGTCTGCCGCGTGCCGCCGAATAGGCCATTGCGGGCGTGATCGAGAATCAGAGCCTGCGCCGCCGCGTGTTCTACGCGCTCGAGGACGGGGCCTCCGGGGGCTGGCTGGCGCGGCCCCTGAACCTTGTTCTGGCGGGCCTGATCCTGCTGTCGAGCCTCAACCTGATGTTGCAGACGGTGCCAGAGCTGGACCGCGTCTTCGGGGCATCGATGGCGGCGTTCGAACAGGTGACGGTGCTCATCTTCACGGCCGAATATCTCGTTCGGCTGTGGTGCGCGCCCGAGGCCCGGAACCGGCGTTACACCCATCCGCTCTGGGGCCGGCTGCGCTATGCGCTCACCCCGCTGGCGCTGCTCGACCTGGTGGCGATCCTGCCCTTCTATCTCGACCTGCTGGTGATCGGCACGCTGGGTGCGGAAGATCTTCTGGTGCTGCGGCTGTTCCGGCTGGCGCGGATGATGCGGATCCTGCGGCTGGTGCGCTATTCGCCAGCACTTGCAACCCTCGGCGTCGTTCTGCATGCCGAACGGCGCAGCTGGATGGCGGCCCTGTTCGCGATGATGACGCTGACGGTCATCGTCTCCACCTTGATGTGGATGGTCGAGAGCACCGCCCAGCCCGAGAAATTCGGGAGCATCCCGCAGAGCCTGTGGTGGGGGATCACGACCCTGACCACCGTCGGCTATGGGGATGTCACACCCGTCACGCCGCTGGGCAAGATCTTCGGTGGCCTGACACAGGTGCTCGGCATGGCGATGTTCACCCTGCCCGCCGCCATCCTCGCCAGCGGCTATGCGCGCGAGCTGCAGCGGCGCGATTTCGCCGTTACTCATGAGATCGTGCGCCGGCAACCGCCCTTCGACCGGCTCGATGCCGCCCGGGTGACCGAGATCACCGCATTGCTCTATTCCCGGGTGGTGCCGGGCCGTTATGCGATCCTGCGCCGGGGCGAGGCGGCCGAATCGCTCTACTTCATCGCCGAGGGCGAGGTCGAGGTGGAGCTGCGCGATGGCACCCTTCGGCATCTCGGCCATGGCGAATTCTTTGGCGAGATGGCCGTTTTCGAGGATCGCGACCGGCACGAATCGACCGTCACCAGCCTGCGCGAGACCCATCTTCTGGTCCTGGAACGCGCCGATTTCGAGGGCCTTCTTGCGAGCTGGCCCGATCTTCGCGCCCACATGCAGGAGGTCGCCGCCCGTCGCCGGAACGAAACGGGTGCCTATCTCTGAGCGTTGCTCGCCCTGATGACAGATTGAAGCTCATGTCCGACGATACGCCTGCTCACGACGAGACGACCCGCAAGCCGCGCAAGGGCGGCCTTGGCCGGGGGCTGGAGGCGTTGCTGGGCGACGCGGCCGCGACCTATGGCGGGACCACGGGCACCGACCGGCCGGTGGAGCCCAACCGTATCGTGCCCATTGCGCGGCTGCATCCAAGCCCTGTCCAGCCGCGGCGGCATTTCAACCAGGAAGCTCTGGACGAGCTGGCAACCTCGATCGCGGCCCATGGCCTGCTGCAGCCCATCCTCGTCCGGCCTGCCCCCGACGATCCCGAGCGGTTCGAGATCATTGCCGGCGAGCGACGCTGGCGCGCCGCCCAGCAGGTGCCGCTGCACGAGGTGCCGGTCGTCATCCGGGAGCTGGGCGATGCCCATGCGCTGGAAATCGCGCTGATCGAGAACCTGCAGCGCCAGGATCTCAGCGCCATCGAGGAGGCGGAGGGGTTCCGGCGCCTGGTCGAGGAATTCGACTACAGCCAGGAGGCGCTGGCCCACACCATCGGACGCTCGCGCAGCCATGTCGCCAACACGCTGCGCCTGCTGACCCTGCCCGAGCGGGTGCGGGCGCTGGTTCAGGAAGGGACGCTCACGGCGGGCCATGCGCGCGCGCTGGTGGTGCTGGCCGATCCCGTCCCGCTCGCCGAACAGGCGGCGATGGAGGGCTGGAGCGTGCGCGAGATCGAACGCCGCGCCGCCCTCGTCCGCAAGGCCGACGCCACGAAGGCCAGCACCGAGCCCGATCCCGACACACGCGCGCTGGAACGGGATCTGAGCGATCGGCTGGGCCTCGCGGTGTCGATCCGGCAGGGGCGCAAGGGTGGCCGGATTACCCTGCGCTATGGCGATCTGGACCAGCTCGACGACCTGATCCGCCGGCTGACCGGACCGGCGGCGTGAAGGGCAGCCGCGCATGACGGCCGACGGACACCTCCCCGAACGCGAATTGGCGGACCGTCACGACGCGGAAGCGCATCTGGGCCGCGTGGTGGAGGCCGCCCCGGCCGGGCTGGAGGGCTTCCTGCGCGCGCTCTACCGCCATGCGCCCCCGGGGGATTTTCTGGCGATCCCGCCGGCGGTGCTGGCCCGGCAGGCCGCGCGTTTCCATGATTTCGCCACCCTGCGCCCGCCCGGCACCGACCTTGTGCGCATCCGCACCCCCGATGATGAGAGCGGCCATACGCTGGTCGAGGTCATTACCGGCGACCGGCCGTTTCTGGTCGATTCCATCGCGGGCGCGCTCAATGACAGCGATCTGGCGGTGCACCTGATCCTGCATCCGGTGATCCCGGTGCGCCGCGATGGCGACGGCCGGCTGATCGAGCTGGGCGGCGAGGGCGCGAAGCCCGAAAGCTTCATCCAGTTTCATGTCGACCGCCTCTCCGCCGGCGATGCGCTGGGTCAGATCGAGGGCCAGCTGCGCCACGTCCTGCGCGATGTCCGGTCCGTCACGCGCGATTTTGCAGCGATGCGCCGGCGGCTGGCCGAGACCATCGACAGCGCGCTGGAGCATCCCGCGCCCGTGGCGCAGGTGGACATCGAGGAGGCGATTGCCTTCCTGCGCTGGCTGGACGCGGACCATTTCGTCTTCCTGGGCTTCCGGGATTACCGGCTGAGCCGGCCGGACGAGGCGGAAGGTCTGGCGCTGGATGTGGTGGAGGGTGCTGGCCTCGGCGTGCTGGGCGAGGATGCGGTGCAGATCTTCGAAGGTCTGCGCCATCTCGACCGGCTGCCCCGAGAGGTCGCCGACTTCATCGGGCGCGCCGAACCGCTGATCCTGACCAAGACCAGCCTGCGGGCACGTGTGCACCGGGCCGTGCCGATGGATGCCGTCGGGGCGCGGCTGTTCGACAGCGACGGCACCCCCATCGGCATCCGCCTGTTCGTCGGGCTCTACACCTCCACCGCCTATGCCGCCCGACCGACCGACATTCCGCTGTTGCGCCTGAAGGTGAACCGGGTGCTGAAGGCCGCAGGGCTCAGCCCGCATGGCCATGCCGGCAAGGCGCTCGTGCACATCCTCGACACCT
>CAZPBH010000247.1:0-3976 GCA_964584645.1 uncultured Rhodospirillales bacterium
GCGTGTGGCGCAGCACACGGCCGATCTGCGTATGCCCGCCCATGCACGTCACCCCGGTCATGCGGCGCAGCAGCGTGCGGGCATCAGAGGCCCAGGCGCTTGCCTTGCATTCGCGAAAGCCGCGATAGAACACGAGCTGCACATCGAGCGTGCCAAGGCCCGCCACGGCCGAAAACATCTCGGCCTGCACATGGCACGCCCGGTCCCAGGCCGGTTCGCGCGACGCCGTCGCATCAAGGGCAAAGACCAGACGCCCGCGCCCACCCGTCCCGCGGCTGGGCGTGGCGGCAAGCTTGGCGAGAAACCCATCCACAGCGTCGGATCGGCTGACCGGGGCATCGGCCCGGTCTTCGCTATCGCGGCGCCGCAGGGGGCGGGCTCTGTCGGAGCGATCACTCATGATGCTTCACAAGGTGGGCGGTGGTGTACGCCCGTCCAGCGCGGCGTGCCTTAAAGTGCGTTCGCGATGGCAAGGCCCAGACCGATGGCGAGGAAAAGCGACAGCGCCGCACCGAGGATCGCCACCACAATCCCCAGCAGGATGGCGAGCCCGTCCCGTTCGATGAGCCCAAGGCCCATGAGGGCGATCCCCCAGCTTGGCACCATGTTGGAAAAGGGCATCGGCAGGCACAGCACGAGGGCGAACAGCAGCACCGCAATACCGAGCGGACGCTCGGCACGCTTGCCCGTCAGCGCCACCAGCCGGGGCCTCGAGAGGTTCTCGAAGCGGTCGAGAAAGGGCTGGATGCGGCGCAGCGCATCCACGAGCGTTGCCCGTGGCACGGATTTCTCGGAGAGGAAGCGCGGCAGCCAGGGGCGTGGATCGCCCATGATCATCTGGATCGCCAGCAACAGGATCGGCACCCCAAAGATCGAGCTGATCCCCGGCGGACCCGGCAGACATGCCGGAAAGGCGAAGATGAACAGGCCGGCGCCGAAGGCCCGCTGGCCCAGACCCGATACGATCTCCCCGATCGTCAGCCTTTCGGCGAGTTCTCCGGGCCCGGCATCGGGCTGGATGATGTCGCGCAGCACATCGGAGATCCGCCGCGCCGGGCGGGGGCCGGCGGCGATATGCGCTTCGATCCGGTTCATGGCAGGCTGCCAAGAGCCGTGCCCAGCAGCCCGAAGAACCGCTCGGCGTCGAGATCGTGGAGCACGCGGGCGTTCGGGGCGAGGGCGCGCTGGTGGAAATAGTCGATCACGCTCATCCCATGGGCCGGCCCGCCATCGGTGACGATGTCGATCCGCACCTCGCTGACCCGACAGATATCAGGCTCCAGCGCCCAGGCGAGCGGCACGGGGTCGTGCAGCGGACCGCCGATCTTGCCGAAGCGCTCCCGGTCGAACCGGCTGTAGAACCGCATCCAGCCGGCGGCCTCGCGCGCCGCTTCAGTGCCGATGGCCGCGATGGCGGCCAGCCGCTCCGGCGTCATCAGGGCGTCGCGGGTGATGTCGAGCGGCGCATAGACCGGATGCAGGCCATGGTCCAGCACGATACGGGCCGCCAGCGGATCGGTCGTCACGTTGAATTCGCCGACCGGTCCGGTATTGCCGTGTTCCAGCGTGGTCCCGCCCATCACGAGAAGCCGGCCGATGCCTGAGGCGACATCCGGGGCGAGGGTCAAGGCGGTCGCGAGATTGGTCTGCGGGCCGATCATGAGCAGGGTGACGGGCTCGGCTGCCCCTCGCAGGGTGTCGATCAGCCAGCTCACACCATGGGGTGCACCCTCTGGCGGGCTCCAGGGCCGACTGTTCGCCTCGCCCAGCCCATGGGCGCCATGGACGATCCGGGCGGTGTTGAGCTGGCCCAGAAGCGGGCGGGGACAGCCCTGATGAAGCGGCACCTCGGCGCGGCCGCACAGCGCCAGCACATGGGCGGCATTGGTGGTCGCCTGCTCGACCTCGACATTGCCACCAACGGTCACGATCCCCAGCAGATCGACCTCGGGCCGCGCGCAGGCGAGCATGATCGCAAGCGCATCGTCCACGCCGGGATCGGTGTCGATGATGAGCTTCATGGGCTGGAGAGACTCGGCAAAGGCGCTATGCTGCGACCATGGTTCGCAGGCAAGGCATCAAGGTCCGCGGTCAATCGATCCCCGAGGCGCGGCTGACCCGCTTCGGTCTGTGGCTGATCGTGCGGCATCTCGGGCTTCCGCTGCTGGCCGTGCTGGCGCTGGCCGACCTGATCCTCTGGGCGATCTTCCGCTTCGCGCTGGCAAGCTGTTATGGCGTGCTGTGCCTGATCGGCTGAGCCGGCCTCAGGCAGCCTCCCGCGCGTCGCTGCTGTCGGCACCCGCATGCTGGATGGCGGCCTGGGCCGCGGCCAACCGTGCGATTGGCACCCGGAAGGGCGAGCACGACACATAATCGAGTTCCAGGTCCTCGCAGAACCGGATCGAGGCGGGATCTCCGCCATGCTCGCCACAGATGCCGAGCTTGATCTCGTCCTTCGTGGCGCGTCCCTTCTCGACACCGATACGCATCAGCGCACCGACGCCGACCTGATCGAGGCTGACGAAGGGATCCTTCTCGACGATGTCGAGCCGCTGATAGGTGGGCAGGAACTGGCCGGAATCGTCCCGGCTAATGCCGAGCGTCGTCTGGGTCAGATCGTTCGTGCCGAAGCTGAAGAACGCTGCCTCGCTCGCGATCTCGTCCGCAGTCAGACAGGCCCGCGGCAGCTCGATCATGGTTCCAACCAGATAGGTCATCCCGCTGCCGCCGGTGACCTCGGCCGCGACCCGGTCCACGACCTCGCGCAGCAGCTTGAGCTCCTTCACATGGCCGACGAGCGGGATCATGATCTCCGGCACCACGGTCTCGCCGCCGGCCTTCTGTACTTCGACTGCGGCCTCGAAGATGGCGCGGCACTGCATCTCGTAGATCTCGGGATAGGAGACACCCAGCCGGCAGCCGCGATGCCCCAGCATCGGGTTGGCCTCGTGCAGGGCATGGACCCGGGCGCGCAGCTTGGCCGCCGACACGCCGAGCGCACCGGCCGTTTCCTCGATCTCTTCCTCCGACCGCGGCAGGAATTCGTGCAGCGGCGGGTCGAGCAGCCGGACGGTGACCGGCAGGCCCTTCATGATCGTGAACAGCTCGACGAAATCGCCACGCTGCATCGGCTCGATCCGCTCCAGAGCAGCGCGGCGCCCGGCCTCGTTCTCGGCCAGGATCATCTCGCGCATCGCCAGAAGCCGATCATCCTCGAAGAACATGTGTTCGGTCCGGCACAGCCCGATGCCCTCGGCGCCGAATTCACGCGCAGCCCTGGCATCGGCGGGGGTTTCGGCGTTGGCACGCACCTTGAGCCGGCGCAGGCGATCAGCCCATCCCATCAGCGTAGCGAAATCGCCGGAGACCTCGGGCCGCATCGTGGGCACCGTGCCTTCCATGACCTCGCCGGTGCCGCCATCGATGGTGATGGCATCGCCCGCCTTCAGCACGGTCTCACCGATCGTCATCGTCCCGGCATTGTAGTCGATGCGGATATCGCCGGCGCCGGAAACGCAGGGTCGCCCCATGCCGCGCGCGACCACGGCCGCGTGGCTCGTCATCCCGCCGCGTGTGGTCAGGATGCCCTCGGCAGCGTGCATGCCGTGGATATCCTCCGGGCTGGTCTCGATCCGGCAGAGGATCACCTTCTCGCCCAGCGTGTTGAAGTGCTCGGCCTCATCCGCGCTCAGCACGATATGGCCCGAGGCCGCACCCGGCGAGGCCGGCAGGCCCTTGGCCAGCACCTTCCGTGTGGCGTTGGGGTCGATCATCGGGTGCAGCAGCTGGTCGAGGCTGAGCGGGGGGACGCGCATCACCGCCTCGCTCTCGCTGATCAGGCCTTCGCTGGCCATGTCCACTGCGATCTTGAGCGCCGCCTTGGCGGTGCGCTTGCCGGCCCGGGTCTGCAGCATCCACAGCTTGTCGCGTTCGACCGTGAACTCGATGTCCTGCATGTCGCGATAATGGGTCTCCA
>CAZPBH010000248.1:0-3976 GCA_964584645.1 uncultured Rhodospirillales bacterium
GGCCCTCATGGCCGGAAGCCCTCATCCAGCGTCCATGACACGATCTCGCCAAGGGCAATGGCACTGGCCCGGTCGAAGGCATCGATCACATCCTCGAAGGCCGGGCTTGACGCTGTAGCCTCGCCCAGGAAGGTGCGGGTGGCGACAATGTCACGCCGCGGCAGGCGTACAAGCCGTCCGGTCAGTTCCACCCGCGCCACCGGCATGGTCCCACGATCCATGGCCGCCTGAAAGCTGCGCAGATCGCTCTTCAGGACGAAATCGGCCCGAAGCCCTCCCTGTTCGCGGTCGACGGCCGCGATGCGCCCACTTTCCTCGAACGCCCGCAGCATCTGGTTCTGCACCAGTACCGGCGCCCTGTCGGCCCAGCCGACGCCCGAGAAATAGTCGAGCTGCCCACCTTCGAAGCTGGCTGCAACACGGCTGCTGTCGAGCGCGGCCACCGCCTGGGGCGGCTCGATCAGCAATTGCCAGCTGACCGGTTCGCCCTCGGGAAGATCGGTAAAGACCGGGTCGAGTTCGTAGAGTTCGGGTGGGGCGGGTGCGAGGGCCGCAATCGGCGAGCAGGCCCCCAGCACCACGGCGAGCCCCAGCAGGACACTCAGCTTCATTGCGGCTCGACCCCGCCGCTGGCACCGCGCAGGATGTCTCCGGGGCTGCGCTCCAGCCGGCTGGTGAGCGCATTCAGGTTCGCAGCGAGACCGCGCAGCTCGCTCAGCAACAGGCCGAAATCGTAGAGCGCCTGGCTGGTGAAATCGCGCAGCGGTTCGCGGTTCTCGCCGAGCAGGCCGCGCAACTCGACCGCAGCCCCGTCGATCGTGCGCAGGGTGTTCTGGGCGGCGAGGGCGGTTTGCTGGAGCGAATCGGAAACGATCAGGAGTTCGTCCTCGGCCGTGATCATCAGATCGTCTGCCTGAGAGGAAATGCTGGCGAGGCTCCGCAGGGTCGTGTCGAGTTCCGCGCCCGCACCCTCCAGTTCATTTGAAAAGGCGGCGAGGCTGGCGAGGATTTCAGCGACCGCGGCCCGGTTTTCCGTACCCAGAAGTTCCTCGGCCGCGCTGGTAAGGTTGATCAGCCGCTCCAGCAGCTCGGGCGCGCTGGTCAGCAGCTCGTCGATGGTCGAGGGCTGCGAGGGGATGATCGGCAGGCCTTCGCCGGACCGGGCGCGCAAGGGCTCGGCCGCCTGACTGCCGCCGGTGAGGTTGACGAAAGCCTGGCCGGTCAGGCCCAGCAGTTCGAGCGACGCGACCGTGTCCTCCTTGATGGGCACATCGGCGGGGATCGTCACCCGCACCTCGATCTTCTCGACATTGTCCGGATCGATGCGGATGTCCTGCACCGTGCCGACCGAGACGCCGCGATAGCGCACGGCCGAGCCGATCTGCAGCCCTGTCACGGATTGGGTGAAATAGATCAGATAGGGCTGG
The DNA here is from genome assembly GCA_964584645.1 of uncultured Rhodospirillales bacterium. GTDB lineage: Bacteria > Pseudomonadota > Alphaproteobacteria > CAZPBH01 > CAZPBH01 > CAZPBH01. The sequence continues at coordinate 1,428 of CAZPBH010000248.1, forward strand.
CGCACCTCATCGAGCTGGGTTTGCGTCAACCAGGTGATGAACCCCATCAGGCCCACCAGCAGGACGATCACGAACGCGCCGACCGCAATGTAACTGGCACGCGGCTCCATCGTTCAGCTCCGTGCTTCCTGCATCGCTGGCTTATCCTCACCCCGCGGCTGGACGGCCCGCCCACGTGGCCCATGGAAATAGTTCCGGATCCAGGGGTGCGGGTCCTCAAGCAAGGCGTCCAGCGTGGCCACCCTGATGTTCCTGTCTATCAGCACGGCGATCCGGTCGCAAACGGCATGGAGCGTATCGAGGTCATGGGTGACCAGAAAGACCGAGAGGCCGAGGCTTTGCTGCAGGTCCCGGATCAGCTCGTCGAAGGCGGCAGCACCGATGGGGTCGAGGCCGGCCGTCGGCTCGTCGAGAAAGACGAGTTCGGGATCCAGCGCCAGCGCCCGCGCCAGCCCGGCCCGTTTGCGCATGCCGCCCGAGAGCTGCCAGGGATATTTCTCCCCCGCATCGCCCGGAAGCCCGACAAGGCTGATCTTGACCCGGGCCAGCTCGGCCACGCTGGCGCGCGGCAGGTCGGTGCGTTCAAGGATCGGGAGCATGATGTTCTCCCGCACCGTGAGGCTGGTGAACAATGCACCATCCTGAAACAGCACGCCCCAGCGCCGCCGGATCGGGCAATGCGGGTTCTCGGCATAGGGATTGCCGCCGCTGTTGCGGATCTCTTCATGGCCGACACCGAACACCCGGATCTCCCCGCCCGCCGGGCGGATCAGCCCCACGATTTCCTTGAGCAGCACCGATTTCCCGGTGCCCGAGCCCCCGACCACACCAAGAATCTCGCCCCGCCTCATGGTGAAGCTCAGCCCGTCATGGATCACCGCCTCATTGGGCGGGCGGCCGAAGGCCGTGCGCAGGTTGCGGACTTCGATGATGGGGGTTTCGGCTTCGGTCATCACACACCGATGATCGAGAAAAAGATCGAAAACAGGGCATCGAAGGTGATGACGAAGAAAATCGCCTCCACCACCGACACCGTGACACGCCGACCGACGCTGGCGGCACTGCCTTCCACCTGAAAGCCCTGATAGCACCCGACCAGCGCGATGATGAAGGCAAAGACGGGCGCCTTGATGAGCCCGACCCACAGGTTGTTCACCGGGACACGTTCCTGAAAGCCGATCACGAAGCTGGCGAGACTGAGATCGAGCACCAGCCACGCCATGATCGCCCCGCCCAGCAGCGCCATGAAATTGGCGAAGAAGGTCAGCAGCGGCAGCGTGATGAGCAGCGCCAGCACCCTCGGCACCACAAGGAACCGCACCGGGTCGAGGCCCATCGTCCGCATCGCATCGACTTCCTGGCCCGCGACCATGGCGCCGATCTGGGCGGTGAAGGCCGAGCCCGAGCGCCCTGCAACGATGATCGCCGTCATCAGGATGCCCATCTCGCGCAGGATCGAAATGCCCAGCAACTCGACCACGAGGGTCTCGGCACCAAACTGACGGAGCACATCCGCCCCCTGATAGGCAACCACAACACCGATCAGGAAGGACAGCAGACCCACGATCCCGAGCGCGTTCATGCCCGTCTGCTCGATATGCGCGGCCAGGGCGGTGCCCCGGATCGAGCCGGGCTGGAACAGGCTGCGCCAGGTCGACAGCGTCACAAGACCCAGAAAGCCAAGCAGGGCGGAAAGCTCGCCCAGCGCACTCATGGTCCAGCGCCCGACCCGCTCGGTCAGGATGAGGGTCAGCCAGCGCTCCTGCCTTGAGGGGGCCGGGGGGCAGTCGGCACGGTCGACAGCCTCGATCAGCTTCATCCGCCCGGCCGGCCCCTCGATCTCGGGCAGGGCTCGGTCGCGGGCGAGGGTGTCGCGCACGGCCAGCAGGGCGATGGCACCGGCGGTGTCCAGCCGCTCGATCCCGGTGATGTCGATGCGCTGTGCGGCCTGCGGATCGGCGAGCGAGGGCCGCCCATGGGTCTCGATCCCGGCCAGATCCCATGCGCCCTGCGCCCGCACGGTGCCGTCACGATCGAGCGCAAGGGTTGGCGGCGTCGGGGAGGTGTCCCCGGTCGTGGCGGCTTCAAACATCCGCGCCCCGGCGGGTCAGTCCACCAGGCTCAGCGCAAGCCGGCTCTCATGCACGATGCGCTGGGCGAGCGAGCCCGCGGAGGTGAAGGCGTTGCGATGTTCGATGGCGGCGACGAGCCCTGGCAGGTTGATGCCCGAGAGGATGACGGTATCGGTACCCTCGGTCACCGAGATTGCCAGATTGGCCGCTGTTTCGCCAAGGGAGTCCACCATCAGCAGAACCCCCTGGCCCCGATTGGCCGCACTCAGCTGCGAGCGGAAGCCTGTCCGCTGGGCCTCGAGATCGCCGCCGCGATCAACACTGAAAACGGCGATTTCCTGCGCTTCACTGCCGACAATCAATCCGGCAGCCTCCTTGAGGACGGCGGGCAGGGCGCCGTAGCCTGCGACCATCAAACCGATCATGATCCCTTCAAACCCCTCACAAGCCGCCTTCACGCCAGATTGCGCGCCGACA
>CAZPBH010000249.1:0-3959 GCA_964584645.1 uncultured Rhodospirillales bacterium
ACCGCTTGGCTACGCCCCAAGGCCGTGGGCGATACCTAGACGAATCACGGGCGCGCTTCAATGGTTCTGCCGGCCCCCGACATGGCTGTCAGCACATGCCAGTCCGGACGCGCGCGGCGGAGGCTCTCGGCCAGCCGCTCCCGGCTGGCCAGATCGGCACATACGGCAAAACAGGCGGAGCCGGAGCCAGTCATCCGGGCCAGGAGGCAGGCCGGATGGGGTGCCAGCATGGCCAGCACCTCGCCTACCTCGGGCGCGTGGGCGATGGCGGGCTCCTGCAGGGCGTTCGCGGTGGCGCCGGCCAGCCAGATGCTGAGCCCTGTGATATCCGTCCCGGCCGGCAGCGGGGGTGCGGGTGCGCCATGACGCCCCCCCAAACCCTGAAAGATCGCGCCGGTGGCGCATCCGACGGGCGGCACGACGAGCACCACGGGCAGGCGCGGCAGGTCATGAACCCGGGTCATCCGCTCGCCGATGCCGGCGATCCGCACATCGCGGCAGGTCAGGCACGCCGGCAGGTCGGCGCCCAGCCCGGCGGCAAGACGCAACAACCCGTCATGGCGGACATCGTGCTCCGGCAGACTGGCAAGGGCGGCCAGCACGGCAGCGGCATCGGCCGAACCACCCCCCAGCCCCGCCTCGGCCGGCATCTGCTTGTCGAGCGTGATGGCGAGTGGCGGCACATCGACGCCGGCGGCGCGCAGGGCGGCGATGGCCCGCCAGATCAGATTGTCGTCCCCGCGCGGAACCCCTGCGGCGAAGGGGCCGGCCACCGCCAACCGATCCTCCCGCCAGGGTTCCAGCGTGATATGGTCGGCGAGGTCAAGGAAGGTCACGAGACTGTCGAGCTCGTGATATCCATCGGTGCGCCGACCGGTCACATGCAGGAAGAGGTTCAGCTTGGCCGGCGCGGTGACCCGCAGCCGCCGGGTCATTCCGCCGCCGTCAGCGTGGACAGGCCGTCGGTGAGCTTGCGCTCCAGCACCGCGCGTTCGGGCAGGCCGCTGGCGGGCTCGGCCTCCTCGAGATTGTTGAGCGCCCGGCGCCACTGGAACCGGGCTTCGGCGCGGCGGCCCACATGCCAATAGGCATCGCCCAGATGGTCGTTGATGGTCGGGTCGTCGGGCTCGAGAGCCACGGCACGTTCCAGCACCCACACCGCCTCCTCGAACCTGCCCATGCGGTAGTAGACCCAGCCGAGCGAATCGACGATGAAGCCATCATTCGGGCGCTGCGCCACGGCCCGCTCGATCATTTCGGCCGCGCGTTCCATGTTCACGTTCTGATCGGCCCAGGTATAGCCCAGATAATTCAGCACATAGGGCTGTTCCGGGTTGAGCTCGAGCGCCTGCAACAAGGCTGCCTCGGCCTCGGGCCAGCGGCCGGCGCGCTCATAGGCAATACCGAGCGCATAATAGACCGCCCAGTGCTCGGGCCGCTCTGCGACCAGCCGGTCGATCCCCTCGCGATAGGCCGCGATAGCTTCCTCGAAACGCTGTTCACGGCGCAGCAGATCGCCAAGCTGAAGCGCCACATCGGCGCGCTCGGGCGCGTCATCGACCATCTGGCGCAGCTGACGGGCGGCCTCGTCCACCTCGCCCAGCGCCTCCAGCGCCACCGCCCGACGCAGCCGGGCCGGCCAGCCCAGATAGCTCGCTTCCGGCACCCGCGCATAGAGTTCGGCGGCTTCGGCATAGCGGCCCTTGCCCTGAAGTGTGTCGCCTATGAGAAGAAGAGCTTCCGCAAGGTCGGGCTGTGCATGCAGCGCCAGCCGGCCATAGACCAGCGCCAGCTCGCCCAGGCCCTCGCCATGCAGCGCGCCGGCAACGTCGTAGAGCGCCTGCGCCATGCCGTCGATGGCATCGCAGACGAGGCACGCCGACAGCTCCTCCGCGGCATCCTCGGGCAGCCCCGCTTCTTCGAGAAGCGCGCGCGCATCATCCGTGCGCCCTTCGCTGCGATAGAACCGTGCAATCAGCAAGGCCATGCGCAGGCTCATGGCCTCCGGCGCCAGATCGTCGAAGGTGCTGGCGGCGAGCGCATCGTCCTCAGCGACCATCGCCATCAACCCGCCATGCAGGCGGGCCGTGGGCTGGAGTCCCTCGGTGCGTTCAAGGGGCTCGAGGGCTGCGCGCCCTTCCCCCGCGCGGTCGGCGAGCACGAGTGTCCAGCCCCGCAACAACGGGCCGAGAAAGCGGTTGACGCCCAGATCCGACCAGTTCTCGATAGCTTCCAGCGCCTTGAGCGTCTCCCCGGCGCGCGCCGCCTCGATCAGCGTCAGAACCCGGGTGACCTGGGCTTCGGGCGCGTCATCGGGCACCTGGTCGGCGAGATCGATGGCTGTGTCAATTTCGCCGGCACCAAGAGCAAGAATGAAGGTGCGCCGGATCAGGTCCTCATCATCCGGCCGGTCGGCCAGGACGTCACCCAGAAAACGGGCCGCGCTGACCCAGTCATTCTCGCGCTGGGCATGCCGGCCGGCAAGGTAACTGCCGAAGCTGCTGCCCATGGTCACCGGCGGCGCGATCTCCGTCGTCTGCGCGGATCGCCAGGGATCGGAAGTCCGATCCACAGGCCCGCCGCCCGTGGCATCGGACTGGGCGGCGCAGCCCGAAGCGAAGAAGCTGAGGGCACAGGCAGCGAGAAAGCCGCGCCATGCGCTCTGCCCGCCGCCCGAACGCCCCGGAACCTTCCTGCTCGCTGAACCTGTCGTCACCTGGCCGATCTCAAGCCTGCCAAACTTAATCCTGCCCACCTGATGCACTCGCATGCCCACCTCGACCACCAAGGTAGACGAGGGGGGAAAGGCGGACAAGCGGGCGGGCCGGCACAGGCAGGCTACATGTTCGGATAGTTGGGCCCGCCGCCGCCTTCAGGGGCGACCCAGTTGATGTTCTGCTGCGGGTCCTTGATATCGCAGGTCTTGCAGTGCACGCAGTTCTGGGCGTTGATCACGAAGCGCGGGTCCGAGCCATCTTCGGCCCGGACCACCTCATAGACCCCGGCCGGGCAATAGCGCTGGGCCGGCTCGTCATAGAGCGGCAGGTTGCGCGCGATCGGCAGGTCGGGATCCTTGAGCTGCAGGTGCACCGGCTGGTCTTCCTCGTGATAGGTGTTGGAGAGGAAGACGCTTGAGAGTTTGTCGAAGGTGATGACACCGTCAGGCTTCGGATAGGCGATGCGGGGCGCCTGATCGGCCGGCACGAGGCTCTCGTGATCGGCCTTGCGATGCTGAAGGGTATAGGGCGCCAGCCCGCCCAGCCCAAGGTCATGCAGCCACATCGAGAACCCGCCATGGATGGTGCCGGGCACCAGCCCCCATTTCAGGCCGGGCTTGACGTTGCGCACCTTGTGGAGGTCCTTGAACACCCACGACTTCCGGTAGGCTTCCTCATAGCTATCGAGCGGCTGACCGGCTTCGGCGCCGCTGGCCAGTTTCGCGAACGCCGCTTCCGCCGCCAGCATGCCGGTCTTCATCGCATTATGCGTGCCCTTGATCCGCGGCAGGTTGACGAAACCGGCGGCGCAGCCGATCAGCGCCCCGCCCGGGAAGCTCAGCTTCGGTACCGATTGCAGCCCGCCCTCGTTGATCGCCCGGGCGCCATAGCTGATGCGCTTGCCGCCCTCGAAGAACGGTTTGATCTTCGGATGGGTCTTCCAGCGCTGGAACTCGTCGAAGGGCGAGAGGTGCGGGTTCCAGTAGTCGAGGTGCACGACAAAGCCGCACGCGACCAGCCCACCTTCCAGATGGTACATGAACGAGCCGCCGCCGGTGCGTGAATCAAGCGGCCAGCCCTGGGAATGGATCACCAGCCCCGGCTTGTGAACGCTAGCATCGACTTCCCACAGCTCCTTCAGGCCGATGCCGTATTTCTGCGGCGCCACGCCCTCGCGCAGCCCGAATTTCTCCATCAGCTGCTTGGAGAGATGCCCGCGCACGCCCTCGCCCAGCAGGGTGT
>CAZPBH010000250.1:0-3958 GCA_964584645.1 uncultured Rhodospirillales bacterium
GCACGTTTCATGATGGCATTCTCTTCAGCTGCTGGCTGGCGCGGTTTGCGGTTGCGGGCCGCACTGGATAGCGGGGCCAGCCCTGCTGTCAAGCCGCACATGCACCCTGTGCACGTCGATGAACCTTGCATCCCCTGGCCGGATGTGATCACTAGCGCGATCACTCCTTGCCGGCCGTGGGACAAGCCCGCGCCGGCTAGGCCTGCTGGAGCCGGACCGTCGTTACCGTGACGGCCACCGGCCTGGGCCGCGCAAGAGCCATAGGGAGACATGGATGCGCAATTACGAGACCGTGCTGATCGCGCGGCAGGATATCTCTACGGGCCAGTTCGAGGCGCTCGTCGAGGAAATGGGCAAGGTGCTCGAGGAAGGTGGCGGCAAGGTCGCCCGGACCGAGCTCTGGGGCCTCAAGACCCTCGCCTACCGGATCAAGAAGAATCGCAAGGGCCATTACGCCATGCTGTCAAGCGAGGCGCCGCACGCGGCCATCGCCGAGCTGGAGCGTCGGCTGCGCCTGCATGAGGACGTGCTGCGGTTCCTAACCATCAAGGTCGATGAGCTGGAGGAAGGCCCCTCGGTCATGGCCAGCAACCGCGGCGGGCGCCGTGGCCGCGACGAGGAAGGCGATGACCGGCGTGATGATCGCCGCGGCGGCCGCGAACGCGGCGACCGGGACCGGTTTGATCGCGGTGATCGGGATCGCGGTGACCGGGATCGTGGCGATCGCAGTGAGAGGAGTTACGCCTGATGGCCGTTGCACGTGGTGGGCGCCGCCCGTTTTTCCGCCGCCGCAAATCCTGCCCCTTCTCGGGCCCGAACGCGCCGAAGATCGACTACAAGGACACCAAGCTGCTGGGACGATTCATCTCGGAACGTGGCAAGATCGTGCCGAGCCGGATCACCGCCGTATCCGCCAAGAAACAGCGGGAACTGGCACGCGCCATCAAGCGCGCCCGTCAGCTGGCGCTGCTGCCCTACGTGGTCAGCTGAAGCTGCCGGGATCGCAGGTGGACGACAGGTCATGGGCAACGCCGCACCGACACGGGCCGACTGGCTGGTTGGCGCCGCGCTGGGGATTGCCAGCGCGCTGCTGACCGCGGCTGCGGCTGGCGGCGGCCAGCTCGGTCTGCTCGTGAGCTATTTCGCCCCCCTGCCGCTGTTCGCTGCCGGGCTTGCCCATGGGGTCAGCGTCGCAGCCGGCGCCGCCATCGCTGGCATCGCATCACTGCTGGCCTTCGGGCAGCTACCGCTCGCGGCCATTTACACGGTCATCTGGGCCGGGCCGACGCTGTGGCTGTTGCGGCTGGCCCTGCTCTCCCGTGCCCCAAGCGCGGAGGCGGATCCGGCCGCCAGCGGGCGCGACTGGTTCCCTGAAGACCGTCTGCTGCTCTGGCTGTCCGGTATCGCGGCCGCGTTCGTGGTCGTCACGATGATGCTTCTGGCAGCCCGGCCGGAGGGCTGGCAGGCCTTCCTCGGCGAATTGCATACCATCGCCATGCGTGATTTCGGCGCGGCCCTGCGCGAGGGCGGGCTGGCGGATCAGGAAGCCGCCCTCAGCCAGCTCATGCGGACGATCATCTGGCTGGCCCCCGGCATGATCGCCACGAGCTGGATGGTTCTCATGTTCGTCAACGGCGCGCTGGCCATTCGGCTGCTGCGTCTGATGGGACGGATGGTACGCCCGCCACTGCAGCTGCAGGCGCTGCGCATGCCCCCCTGGGTCGCGCTGGGCTTTGGCCTTTTTCTGGCGGCGGCACTGCTGAGCCAGGGACCGGCGGGCTTTCTGGGCTCGAACCTGGCTCTGGTGTTCGCCATTCCGCCCTTTCTTGTGGGGCTGGCGGTGATCCATGCCGCACTTGGCCCCCGACCCGGCGGCGGGATGATGTTGCTGGCCTTTTATCTCATGCTGGCGGTTCTGGGCTTTCCGGCCCTGATCGCGCTGGCGCTTGGTCTCGCCGACCCGTGGGCGGATTTTCGACAACGGGCCAGCGGATCGTCCTGAACGAGCCCGGCCCCTGGGGCCGGACGCCTGAGAGCTGGCCCCTTTGAACCTGGCAAGGAGTTTGAGCGATGGAAGTTGTACTGTTGGAGCGGGTCGAATCCCTCGGCCAGATGGGCGATGTTGTGCGCGTGCGCCCGGGCTATGCGCGCAACTATCTGATCCCGCAGCGCAAGGCCCTGCGGGCGACGAAGGCCAATCTCGCCTTCTTCGAAACCCAGAAGGCCGAGCTTGAGGCGCAGAACCTGACCCGCCGCAAGGAGGCGGAGCAGGTCGCCGGCAAGATGAACGGCGTCACCGTGCCGCTGGTGCGCTCGGCCGCCGAATCGGGCCAGCTCTATGGCTCGGTCAGCGCGCGTGACATTGCCGAGGCGCTGAGCGAGGCGGGCTACAAGACCGACCGTCGCCAGATCAACCTCAACCGCGCGATCAAGACGCTCGGCCTGTTCCCGATCCCGGTTTCCCTGCACCCGGAAGTGCAGGTGGACGTCACCGTGAATGTCGCGCGCTCGCTCGACGAGGCGGCGATGCAGCTGGAACGCGGCGCGGCCCTGATCGGTGGCCCCGACGAGCAGGACGAGGACGAGGACGAGACCGCGCTGGAAGACTTCCTGGAGCCCGAAGCCGCCGAAGCCGCCGCGAGCGAGGAAGACACCACCGAGGCCGCCGAAGAGAAGCCTGCAGAAGCCTGAGCGCAGGCCCGAAGCTGCCCGGGTCGTTTTTGGGACTCGACCCGACCCCGCTCAAGCTGCTTGTCTGGGGTCGTCCACGGTCTGAGGAGATGAGCCCTTGGCGATCGGCGCCAGCATCGATGATGGCTATGCCGCAGATGGCGGCGAGGCCGGCTACCGCCAGCTTCCCGCCAATGAGGAAGCCGAGGCCGCCCTCATCGGCGCGCTCCTGATCGACAATCAGCGCCTGGAGGCGGTGGCCGAGTTCCTCCGGCCCGAGCATTTCTTCAACCCGGCCCTCGGGCGGCTCTACGGGATCATTCGTCGGCTGGTGGAGGATGAGGCGCGCGTGGCCTCGCCGCTCACCGTGCGTGCCTATGTCGAAAACGACCCCGATATCCGTGCCGCCGGCGGGGCCGACTATCTGATCGAACTGGCGGGCAATGTCGTCAGCGTCGTCAATGCCGCCGATTACGGCCGGACGATCCACGAGCTGGCGCTGCGCCGGGCGCTGATCCGCATCGGCGAAGATGTCGTCAACGACGCCTATGTCGCCGATCTCGACCGCCCGGCCACCGCCCAGATCGAGGCTGCCGAGGCCCAGCTCTACCAGCTGGCCGAGACCGGCGAGGTCAATCGCGGCTTTCGGGCGCTCAACCATGCGGCCACCGTCGCGATCCAGATGGCCGAGGCCGCCTACAAGCGCGACAGCCATATCAGCGGCATCACGACCGGGCTGCGCGATCTCGACACCCGGTTGGGCGGGCTGCAGAAATCCGACCTGCTGATCCTTGCCGGGCGGCCCTCGATGGGCAAGACCGCGCTCGCCACCAACATGGCCTTCGCCGCGGCCGCCGCCTGGGCCGATTCGGCCGGCAATGAAGGGGCGCCGGTCGGGTTCTTCTCGCTGGAGATGTCGGCCGAACAGCTCGCCACCCGGCTGCTCTCGGAGATGACCGAGATCCCGAGCGAGAAGATCCGCAAGGGCGAGGTGCGGAACGAGGACTTCACCACCTTTGTCGAGGCCGCCCAGCGCCTCGCCAATGTCCCCTTTTACATCGACGACACGCCCGCCCAGTCGATCTCGGCCGTCCGCTCTCGCGCCCGCCGGCTGAAGCGCCAGCAGGGGCTCGGCCTGCTGGTTATCGACTATCTGCAACTTCTGCACGGCAGCGGCGGCGGGCGGGCCGCCGAGAGCCGGGTGCTCGAGATCTCCGAGATCACCCGTGGGCTGAAGGCCATCGCCAAGGAACTCGACATCCCGGTGATCGCGCTTTCCCAGCTGTCG
>CAZPBH010000251.1:0-3953 GCA_964584645.1 uncultured Rhodospirillales bacterium
TCTGCTGTTCTGGTGGATGCATTCCACGCGCTACGGGGTCGTGGGGCCGGAGCCGGTTCCGCTCTACGACATGGCAATCGGCAGCATGTTCCGGCTGACCACATTGGCTGGCGGCACGGATTTCCGGATGGACTATCTGGAGGTTGTCTTTCCCCTGCGGCCGGGCGCCATCGATGCCGGAGAGGCCGAGATGGCCGAGACCATCGCCTGGCCCTATGCCGCCGGGGGCGAAGCGGCCGAACGCGCCGTACCGCACGCACCGGTCGGGCCGATTTCGGTCACCTATCGCCCCGCCGGCGCCGAACTGCCGGGCGGTCTGCCGGGCTCGACCATCGACGGCGCCGCCGGCTATCAGCCCTTTCGGGTTCAGGGCGAGGATGTGTTCCTGCGCGATGATTCCACGGCCGTCGTGCGGGCCGATGACGGCAGTCGTCCCGATTATCATGTGAACGACTGGGCAACCTATCATGCCTTCCGTACCGATCTGCTGGACACGACACGCCCCTTCGTGCCGGCGCGGGTGCATTTCCGCTCGATCACCAGCTGGCCAGCCTGGACCGGGCGAGCCGAGCAGCCCGGCGCGCTTCAGAGCTGCGGCAGCGGGGCCAAGGTCGCAGCGCTGGAGGACATGCCGCCGCTCTGGCTGAGCCTCATGGAGCGGCACCACCCGGCCATTCTGGACGATCCCCGTGCCGCGCTGGACGCGGCCAGCTTCCGCTTCGAGCGCTAGGGCAGATCGCGTTCAGATTGAACGCGTGAATGCCCTCGAGCCAATTATCAAACCAGACAAGTGTTCCGATCAGATGATCATCGGATCGGAATCTGCTCCAAGCGCGCCGGAGACCAGATCGGCCGGGCGCACGCTTGATCCGGCGCGCGGCGGGCCGACCTCCTAACCTGTTCTCATGGCTATCGGAGTTCCGTTCATGACCCGCTTTCTGCCTGCCTTCGCGCTGATCGCCGTGCTGGCGCTGCCGTCCGTGGCGCTGGCCGAGGATCCCCTCAAAACCGGTCTCTGGCGTGGCGAGATCGACCAGTACGGGACGACGATCCCCTTCCAGTTCGAGGTGGTGGAAGAAGCCGATGGCCGCGCTGTCTTCCTGATCAACGGGCCTGAGCGGATGCGGGTCGAGGAGCTGGACTATAAGGGCGGCACCAGCTTCGGCTTCGAATTTCCCAGCTATTCGGCCTGGCTGCGCGGCGAGGTGAGCGAGGGCATGCTGACCGGCACCGTGCATTTCGAGCGCGGCGGCGGGGTCACCCATGATCTGCCGGTCACGGCCGAGCATGGGGTCGCCTGGCGGTTCCACCCCGAACCGGCCGAGGACTACGCCGATGTGGCCGGGACGTGGGAGACGACGATCCGCTATCCCGATCTGGGCTTCGACCAGAAGGCGATCGGCCATCTGCAGCAGGAAGGGCCCTATGTCTTCGGGACCTTCGAGACGCAGGTGGGCGATTTCCGCTATATCGCCGGCGAGGTGCGCGGCAACGAGCTGATGATGAGCAGCTATGATGGCGGCTATTCCCAGCTCTGGCGCGGCACGCTGGACGCCGACGGCAATCTGGCCGGCATCTTCGCCTCGACGACCTATCTGGAGGCCGAATGGGAGGCCCGGCGGAACCCTGAAGCGCGGCTCGAGGATCCGGAGAGCCTGACCTACCTCAAGGAAGGGGCGGGCCAATTTGCCTTCACCTTCCCCGATCTGGAGGGCAACCCGGTTTCGCTCGACGACCCGCAATTCCAGAACAAGGTGGTGCTGGTAACGCTGGGGGGGTCATGGTGCCCCTCCTGCCATGACGAGGCGGCGTTCCTCGGGCCGATCTATGAGCAGTACAAGGCCGACGGGCTGGAGATCATCCAGCTGATGTTCGAATATTCGGCCGAGTTCAGCGAGGTCGAGCGCCAGGTGCGGGCCTTCCAGCGGCGCTATGACATCAGCTATCCGATGCTGTTCGCCGGGACGTCAAAGCGTCAGATGCGCGGCGAGGCGCTGCCACAGCTGAACACCATCTACGCCTTCCCCACCACGATCTTCATCGACCGGGCGGGCGAGGTGCGCAGCATCCATACCGCCTTTCCCGGACCGGCGACGGGCGAGAAGCATCGCGCCTATGCCCGCAATTTCCGCGCACTGGTCGAGCGGCTTCTGGCCGAACCGGCACCCGGATGAGGCGTGCGCGGATCGCGTTCAGTCTGAACGCGGTCCGCTCTCCCTATCTGTGATTATCGACATTATTGCCCGATCAGATGGTTCCGTCTGATCGGAACTTGCCCTGACGCTCAGTCTTCCTCGTCCAGGGTCACGATGATGGCATCGCTGTCGGCCCCGGACGGGCAGGGACGCCGGACAAGGCCGTTGCCCTTGTTGCCGGGCCAGCTCTCACCCTTCATCATGCCGACCCAGAAGCGGCCGAGACAGCGCGCCTCGCGTTCATCGGCCCCGAAGAGCGAGAGCGCCTTCTCGTCAAAATCGTCGCGTTCCACCGCAGCATTCGGCAGCCATTCCGCCCCCGTGCCCCGATAGCCGGTGACCAGGCGCAACCGCGTCGGGTCGGCGTGGAATTGGTGGTCGCGAAAGCCGGGATTGCGGTCGATGCGGATACGCACGCGGCGTGCCCGGGTGATGCGGGCGAAGGTCTCGGTCAGAAGCGCCAGATCCTGCACGAAATGCTGGCGGCCCAGCGTCGGTTCCGGCCAGCTCGTCGCCACGAAGCGGGCGATGGCATCGCGCGCCTGATGCGTGGCCACGATACGGGTCTGCGGGGCGGCAGCCTCGCCTTCGAGACCGTCGAAGAAGTCGGCGACACAGGCGGGCATCTCTCGCGCCACATAGGCCAGGTTGACGCCTTCGCGGGTGATGGCTGTCAGATCCTCCGGCCGATCGACCCGCAGGACATGGGCGGGATCAGCGATCCGGGCAGCGCTGTCAGCCTGATTGTCATTGCCAACGGCGTCCTGTTGATCCCTGACCCTCAAGGCCCGGCTGTCCACCGCCTCGCCGACATGGCCCACAGCTTCGTGGAGGCCGAAAGGCTCATTGTCATTGGTGCCTGAACGGGCAGCCCGGGCACGCGCCTTGCCGTCCGTACGCTTGATGGATTTTTCCGAATTTGTTGCCCGAGACCCTGAAGCCGCAGACACTTTCCCCCGTCGCGGCCGCGCAACGGCCACGTCTTCGACAAACGCCATGATTTCCCCCCCAACAGCGATCTGTTAGTGGCGAGACGCTAGGTTAAAACCTGCCAAATGTCCACAGGAAAATGCTTTTTGGCGTCGTCTCGAAGGCGCGACGCCCGGTCTCAGGCGTGGCCGGCCTCCACCGAGAGCAGGGCCGGATCGATTCCCAGCATGGCCATCACCCGTGCCCATTTCGCCTCGAGGTCGGGGTCGAACACGATGGCCGGATCGGCCCGTGCGGTCAGCCAGCCATTGGCCTGGATTTCGGCGTCAAGCTGGCCGGGCGCCCAGCCGGCATAGCCAAGCGCGAAGATCGCCCGGTCGGGACCAGCCCCCGAGGCGACGGCGCGCAGCATTTCCAGCGTGCCGGTCAGGCCGATGGTCGCCTCGCCGCTGCCGGCCTCCTCGACCGCCAGCGTTTCGTCGGTCATCACGTCGAGGCTGTGCAGAACGAAGCCGCGCCCCGTCTCGACCGGCCCCCCGAACAGAACCGGGCGGTCGCGCAGCGAGGGCAGCGCGGCGATATCGAGCTGTTCAAGCAGATCGGCAAAGCGCACCTGATTGAGCTGCTGGTTGATGACGATGCCCATCGCGCCCTCCTCGCTATGGGCGCAGACATAGATGACACTCTTCTCGAAGCGGGAATCGGTCATCGAGGGCATCGCCACCAGAAACTGGCCGGTGAGGTAGCCGTCATCCTCCGCCGCACCGCCCGGACCGCCGGCGACACCGTCCATCGACCCCGGGCCGGGGCCCATGCCGCCATCGCCAC
>CAZPBH010000252.1:0-3950 GCA_964584645.1 uncultured Rhodospirillales bacterium
GGGATTGCCAATCGCCATCACCCAGTCGCCGACCCGGATCGCGTCGCTGTCGCCCCAGCTGGTCTGCGGCAGGTCGAGCCCGTCGGTCTCGATCTGCAGCACCGCGAGATCGGTCTTCGGATCGCGGCCCACCACCTCGGCCTCGACGTTGGTATCGTCGTGCAGGATGACCGTGATCTGGTCAGCCTCGGCGATCACATGGTTGTTGGTGACGATATAGCCGTTGTCGGCATCGACGATGAAGCCCGAGCCCAGTGAATTGGCCCGCCGCGGCGAGGGGTTGGGGCCCTGCTCGAAGAACTCGCGGAAGAATTCCTCGAAGGGCGATCCGGGGGGAAATTCAGGACGTTCGACAGCCGGCCCGCGCGCCACGGCCTGCGAGGTCGAGATGTTCACCACCGTCGGCAGCAGCCGGTCGGCGAGGTCGGCGAACCCCTCCGAGACATCAATCGGTGTGCGCGCCGCCGCCGGTGCCGGCAGGGCGAACAGCACCACCAGGGAAAGCAGCAGGGGCGACAGCAGCAGCGCCCGAACGGCGTGCCGCGATGGGGCCAGATGGCTCGGGTTGGTCTTCATCTCTGCCTCAAACTCCCTCGCTTGACTGATCGACTGGGCTGCAGCCCGGATTCCCGGATCCATGGAAAGCCTGTCATCACACGCAGCCCGTGCGGCGCCAATATGGCGGGAACCGGGCCGGTTTTCGACCCGTCATCCGCCCATGCGTGCCAGATAGACGATCCCGGAGCCACCCAGCACACAGGCAAAGCCGATCTGCCGGAGACGGGTTTCGGCCATGGCGAGCACCTGGGCAACGACCTGCTTCATCGTCTCGGGAAACAACGCGTAAAGGGCTCCCTCGATCACGAAGACGAGCCCGATGGCGGCGAGCAGGTCTGACATGGCCCTGCCCGCCTCGCCCGACCTATTCGCTGGCCGAGAAGGTGCCGCTCAGCGAACCGAAGAAACGGAAGAATTCGCTCTGCGGCGACAGCACCAGCGTGGTGTCGCTGGTCAGGCTCGCCCGATAGGCTTCGAGCGAACGGTAGAAGGCGTAGAAGTCGGGATCGCGGGAAAACGCCTCAGCATAGATGCTGATCGCCTGCTGATCCCCCTCACCGCGCAGTTTCTGGGCATCCCGCTCAGCTTCGGCCAGCAATATCGTCACCTGCGCATCTGCCTGGGAGGTAATGCGGCGATACTGCTCCTCCCCCTCGGCCCGGGTCTTGGCAGCTTCCTGCTGCCGGTCGGTGATCATCCGCTGAAAGACGTTGGTCTGGATCTCCTGCGGCAGGTCGGCCGCACGGATACGCACATCGATGACCTCCAGCCCCAGCGCTGCGGCCCGGGAACGCAGCTCGTTGCCGATCTCCTCCATCAGCTCGATCCGGCGCTGATAGAGCACATCCTCCTGGCTGGCCCGACCGAGGGCGTTCCGCAGGCTGGCCTCCAGCCAGGGGGTCAGGCGCTGCTCGGCGATCCGGGTGGTCCCGACGGTCTGGAAGAACAGCCGCGGGTCGATGATCCGGTAGCGCGCGAAGGCGTCCACCACCAGCCGTTCCTGGTTGCGCAGCAGCACCTCCGAGCCCTCGGGATCGAGGTTCAGGATACGCTTGTCGTAATAGATCGTGTCCTGCACGAAGGGCAGCTTGGCATGCAGCCCCGGCTCCTCGGTCGTGCCCTCGTTCACGGTACGCACGAACTGGCCGAACTGGAGGACGAGGACCTGCTGGTTCTCGCGCACGATAAACAGGCTGTTGGCAAGCAGGAAGCCCCCCACCACCAGGACGATGCCGATAAGGATCACAAGTCGGTTCATGATGAAGGCGTCCTTCCTGGCTCAGCGCACCGCGGCGCGGTTGGTGGCCGAGCTGCGGTTGTCGGGTGGGGCAATCTCGCTGTCGACCTGCTGGTCGCGGCGCAGCCGGTCGAGGGGCAGATAGGGCACGACCCCCGAGCCGCCGGCGCCAGCGCCGTTCTCGTCGATGATGACCTTGGCCGAGTTGCGCAGCACCTCCTCCATGGTCTCCAGATAGAGCCGGCGGGCGGTCACTTCGCGCGATTGCTCATAGGAGCTGTAGATCGAGTTGAACCGCTCGGCATCACCGGTCGCCTTCTGGATCTGCTGCTGCTTGTAGGCTTCGGCCTCCTGACGCAGCCGGGCGGCATCACCCTGGGCTTCCGGGATGATCTGGTTGGCATAGCGGGTGGCCTCGTTGATCCGCCGCTCGCGGTCGTTATTGGCCGCGACGACATCGCGGAAGGCGTCGATCACGCTCACCTGCCGGCCATCGAGCATGACGGTCCCGCTGGGCGGATCGGCACCCTTGATCTCGACGTTCGTGATCGTCACCCCGACGCCATATTCCTCCAGCACCCGCTGCAACTCGCTGAGCACCTCGGCCTGGATGGCGGTACGGCCCTCCGTCGTCGCATTGTCGAGGGTGGTGCGGCCGATCACCTCGCGCATGACGCTCTCGGCGGCGATCTTGGTCGTAGACTCCGGGTCGGCGACGTTGAACAGGAACAGGTCGACATTCTGCTCGTCGATCCGCCAGTTCACGTCGAACTCGATGTCGACGATGTTCTGGTCACGGGTGACCATCAGGCTTTCGTCAAGCACATCCTGCTTGCCTTCCCCGCCGCCTCGGGTCGCGATCGGGTTGTAGCCGATGGTGATCCGGTTGATCTGGGCGACGTTGACCTTGATGACCTCGCCGATCGGGTCGGGCGGGTTGTAGGCCAGTCCCGGCGGCTGGGTGTTGATGAACTGGCCGAACAGAAGCTCGACCCCGCGCTCGCCCTCATTGACGCGGTAGAAGCCGGAAAGCAGCCACAGACCAACGATCACCGCGACACCAAGCGCGATGACCTTCGGCGCGCCGAGCCCGCCGGGGAACATCGACTTCATCCGGTTCTGGCCCTGGCGCAGCATGGCCTCGAAATCCGGTGGCTGCCCGCCACCGCCACTGCCGCCGCCGCCCGGGCGTCCACCGCCGGGGCGTTGGCCCCACGGGTTCTGTCCACCGCCGCCGCCATTGCCCCAAGGGCCCCGACCGCCGCCGCTCTGATCGTTCCAAGGCATGAATCCGTGCCCCTTCATTCACTGCTGTGAGGTAGCGCTCGCCGCGCAGGGCCCTTCCCGGAACCTGCTTCTTGCCGAACCGCCCAAACTCGGCGGTCACGCCGTGCCACCCCACCGATACGTTCCTCGATATGTGGCGTCCGGCAAAGGCGACAACAGGAAATCGCCATGGCTTGACGTCGGGCAAGGCCGGTTGCCACATGCGCCAGCACCCCGTTGCGCCCCGTCATCGCCCCGTCATCGCCACCTCCGAGGACCCGCCCGAGCATGACCAGCCAAGATCCCGACGCCGCGATCCGCGCCGCCCTGGCGGCCATCGCCACGCCGAGCGGGGGCGATCTGGTCGGTAACGGTCATCTCTCCGGCATCGCATGGCGGGAGAGCGCGGTTCAGGTGAGCCTCGAGGTTGATCCGGCCTGGGGGCCGGCGATGGAGGATATCCGCCAGCGGGCCGAGGCCGCGATCCGCGCCCTGCCCGGCATCACCAGCGCCACGGTGATCCTGACCGCAGAACGACCCGCCGCCCGGCCGGCACCCTCGCCCCCGCCGCAGCGGGCTGCGGGCCGTGGCAGTCTGGTGCCTGAAGGCGTGCGCCATGTGCTGGCGGTTGCCAGCGGCAAGGGCGGGGTCGGCAAGTCGACGCTGGCCGTCAACCTCGCCTGTGCGCTGAAGGCTCTCGGCCTGCGCATCGGCCTGCTGGATGCCGACATCTACGGCCCCAGCGTGCCCCGGATGACGGGCCTGCGCGGCAAGCCACGCGCGACCGAGGACAAGAAGATCCTGCCTCTGGAAGCCTTCGGCATGCCGGTGATGTCGATCGGTTTCCTCGTCGAGGAGGACAACCCGATGATCTGGCGCGGGCCGATGG
>CAZPBH010000253.1:0-3878 GCA_964584645.1 uncultured Rhodospirillales bacterium
AGCCGGGCAGGGCGAAGGGCACCATCGGGATTTCCCGGCCCGGCATGTCGCGAAACTTCCGCGCCAGCCGCAACGGCGAACGGTTCGAGCCACAGGCGATGACCGGGGTCCGGCCCTCGATATCGGCGCTGCCGAGCCTCTGCAAGGGCCGGGCGGCGTGTGTCCCGGCAAAAAGCAGGGGCTGCTCGGCCGGCGGATAGGGGTAGCCAAGCGCTTCCGCAACGGGATCGTCGATCAGCCCGGTCGAGCTGGTGTCGGCACTCATGGGCCAGCGGGCCGGGCCCGCCCCTTTGCCGCGTTGACCGTGAGGCCTGCCCGCCCTAGCCTGCGGGAGGTCATGGTGCAGGGGGGGACATGGAAGATTTCGAGGTGAAGGCGCCGCAGGCGGCCCTCATGGACGACTGGGTCGAGGTGGCGGTGCATGACCGCAGCCATGTGGCGTACACGGCGGGTGACTACAAGCTGATCATCCCCAGCGAGCCGGGCCATGCGCCTGACGGCAGCACGGGCATCATTGTCTATCTCTCGGCCGTCGATTCATGGGAGATCCCGCTCGACAGCCGGGTCGAGGATGTTGATCGTGCCGAGATCGCACGCCGGCTGAGTGAAGGCTTCCGCAAGCTGGGGCTCTGGACCGATGTCCGCTGATCCTGAGGCCGCCGCGCCCGATGCGACAATGATTGCGCCCGCACAGGCGATGGTCGAGGGCACGCCGGCGCTAGCCCGGCTCGGGAAGGTCCGGCATGAGAAGCTCGCCCAGCAGCTCGTCAACGAGCCCTTCTTCGACGAGCTGGCCGAAATCTACGCCACGCCGAAGCAGGATCTGGCACCCGACAAGCTCGACAAGCTGGCTGCCCGGATCGTGCAGGAAGGCGATATGGAGGTCGGCCGGGACAAGATGATCCTGTTCTCCGGCCCCGGCATGGAAACGGCCGAGAAGCTGGCGGCGGCGCGGCCCGATCTGGGCATCATCCATGGTACTTCGGCCGGGGCGGCGCTGGAGATCGCGGCCCTGTACGGTGAGAAATCGCCGCTCAGCTTCGAACAGGCCACCCGGCACTGGGACGATCTCTCCCAGCGGCTGGCGGCCGAATGTCAGGGCGGCACGGTCTATCTCTGCCTTGACCAGCGCCATGGGTCCTCGCCCGACAGCACCTTCCGCTCGGTCGAGCTGAACCTGCTGCAGCGCCATAATGACGACGTTCGCAAGGATCTGAAGATCCAGGTCATCACGCCGGAGAAGGCCGCCGCCATTGCTGCCGACCCCGAAGCGCTCGAGGCGCTCGAGGCGATCGCAACGGCGCCGCCCGAGATTCGCAAGGACCAGAAACTGGCGCCCGAGGCAGCGCAGGCCTTCGCCCTGCACGACAAGGATCTGGCGGCCTGGCGCGGCTACACGACCGGCAGGCTGGATGGCAACATCTCGCGCCAGGGCCTCTACACGAAGCCGCGCGCGGACGGGTCGAGCGAGGGGGTGGGCTTCATCAAGCGCAAGCCGGCCTCCCAGGGCGCCGGCGGCCCCTGAGCCGGGGCGATGCAAGGGGGGTCGGTCAGGCGGCCTGGGGCAGGGCGGCCAGACGCTCGCGCTCGCGCTCGGCCACGATGTCCGACCAGCGCAGGATTTCCAGCGCCCCGTCCTCATGTTCGACGAGCGCGGTGCAGCTTTCCACCCAGTCGCCGTCATTGAGGTAGAGCACGCCGCCCATGTCACGCATCTCGGCCTTGTGGATATGGCCGCAGATCACACCATCGACGCCACGCAGCCGGGCCGCCTCTGCCACCGCCTGCTCATAGCGCCCGACATATTCGACCGCGTTCTTGACCTTGTGCTTCAGATAGCCCGACAGCGAGAAATAACCGAAGCCGAAGCGCCGGCGTACCCAGTTGAACGCCGTGTTGAGCGCCAGCGCGAAGCGATAGGCATAATCACCGATCACCGCCAGCCATTTGATGTTCTGGCACACCATGTCGAACTGATCGCCATGAAGGACGAGGAACTTGCGCCCGTCCGCGGTCTCGAAGATCGCTTCATTCTCGATCTTTATCGCGCCGAATTCGAGGCCGAGATACTCGCGCAGCCCCTCATCATGATTGCCGGGGATGTAGATCACCTCGGTGCCCTTGCGGGCCTTGCGCAGCAGCTTCTGCACGACGTCATTGTGCAGCTGGGGCCAGAACCATTTGCGCTTGAGCACCCAGCCATCGACGATGTCGCCGACGAGATAGAGCTTCTCGCTTTCGGTATGGCGCAGGAAATCCAGCAGCATCTCGGCCTGACAGCCGCGCGTGCCGAGATGAATGTCGGAGATGAAGATCGAGCGATAGCGCCGTTCCGCGCCGTCGGGTTCAGCGCCGAAGGGCACGCCGGATGCGGCACTGCTCGTGCTGCTCGTGGGCTGGATCGGCGTCGCGTTCATGCGCCGTTCTTATCCTCCTCGCTACCGGCCTGACCTGTAAGAGCCATGTGTACGGCCGACAGCCTTCGTCACTTCCCCTGACGAATCAGGCTTATACGTGCTTCGGGTGCGGCATCGCAATCAAAACCGGGCTTTCTCGAGACGTGAGGTGGCCTGTTCCGGGCGGTAATCCAGTCATGCCGCCCTGCAGCATGGCTGATGCCCGTTCAGCGTCCGGCGATGGTGAGCCCGTCGATACGCAGGCTGGGGCTGTCGACCCCGGTGCGCCGGAACAGGTCGTTGGCCGGCTCGATCGCCATGAGCATGGTCTTCAGATTGCCGGCCAGCGTCATCTCGCTGACAGCGTGCACGATCTCCCCCTTCTCGATCAGGAAGCCGGCGAAGCCACGCGAATAATCGCCTGTCACCATGTTGACGCCCTGCCCGAACAGATCGGTGACGAGGACCCCGCGCTCGATCTCGGCGATCATCTCCTCGCGCGATTTCGGACCAGGCTCCAGCCAGAGATTGCTGGGCGCGGCGGTGGGGGTGGAGCCTGCACCGCGGCTCCCATGGCCGGTCGGGTCGATGCCGAGCTGGCGGGCCGAGCGCAGATCGGCCAGATAGCCGGTCAGCACCCCGTTCTCGACCAGCGCCCGGCGCCCGCCGCGCAGCCCCTCGCCATCGAAGGGGCGTGAGCGCAGCCCGCGCGGCAGATGCGGATCGTCGATGACACTCACGGCCGCGCTGGCCACCTGCTCCCCCGCCCTGTCCAGCAGGAAGGAGGCGCCGCGCGCGATCGACGGCCCGAGGGCGGCGCCCGAAAGATGGCGCAGGATCGAGCCCGCGACGCGCTCGTCGAAGATCACGGGCAGGCTTGCGGTCGCGATCTTGGAGGCGCCAAGCCGGGCCACGGCGCGCGTGCCGGCCCGCTGGCCGACCTCCTCCGGTGCGCGCAGATCGGCGCCGAACACGGCCCCGGTATAGTCGTAATCGCGTTCCTGGGCGCCAGGCGCGCCGGCCAGCACGGAGACCGAGAAACCGCGCGAGCCCCGGACATAATGACCGCTGAACCCGTTGCTCGCGGCCATGGTTACCCCGATGCGGGCCCAGGAGGATTCGGCGCCCTCCGAATTGGTCACGCCGTCGACGGCAAGGGCCGCCGCCTCGCAGGCCTCGGCCTCGTCGATAAGGGCCTCGATGCCCGGCTCGTCCTCGCCCGCCAGATCGAGTGCCGCGGGATCGGCCGGAGGCTCGGCCGTCTCGGCCAGACCCGCAAAGGGGTCTTCGGGAACATGGGCGGCCATCGCGCATGCCCGCTCGGCGAGGCCCGCGATCAGCTCCGGCTTCAGGTCGGTGGTCGAGACGATGGCGGTGCGCCGGCCCCGGAAGACCCGCAGCCCGAGCGTGCGATCCTCTTCCCGCTCCAGCTTTTCCGGCTTGCCGAGGCGACGGCCGACGGTGACGGCCCGGCTGTCGATC
>CAZPBH010000254.1:0-3875 GCA_964584645.1 uncultured Rhodospirillales bacterium
AGAGCCGCCCTGATGGCGATGGCGCCCAGCTCATGCGCTTCCAGCGCCGCCAGGCCGCCATTGAAGCCGCCGATCGGCGTGCGTGCCGCGCTGGCGATGACGATGTCGTCGCCGGTGGTGGTCGTCATGGCCATGGCCGGTGTTCTCCCTCAGGAACGGTGCTTCAAGAATGTCCGCCTTGAAGAAAGACTGCACCGCGCCGGCTTCAAGCGGAGCCACCCCTTGCGCATGACAGGGTTCCCCGGCAAGCTCATGTCACATCGCAGGGTTTTCAGGGGGTAAGCGCAGGATGAAGGACTACAAGGCGATCAAGGCCGACCTGAAGAAGGGTGTCGGCCAGCTCAAGGCCGCCAATCCGAGCGTGATGGAGGCTTTCGGCGCGCTGGTGAAGGCCAACAACACCGACGCGGCCCTCAGCCTGAAGCACAAGGAGCTGATCGCGCTGGGGATCGCCATTGCGGCGCGCTGTGATGGCTGTATCGCCAGCCATGTGCAGGCCTGTGTCCACGCCGGCGCCACGCGCGAGGAGATGGCCGAGGCCATCGGTGTCGCCATCATGATGGGCGGCGGCCCGTCCATGGTCTACGGCACAGAAGCCCTGACAGCCTTCGATCAGTTTGTCGGCGAACCGGTTCCGGCCTGACGCAGCCATGCCGCCACCGGGCGATGGACGAGCGCTGGCGCACGCCGGCTGACCATCATCCCGACATGCCCCAGCGGCGGGGTCATTACCTCAGCGCCCGGGATCGCCTGCGCCAGCGCCTGCGCCGAGGCGGCAGGCACGATCCGGTCGGCCTGGGGCACGACCACCAGGGTCGGCACCTTCACCTGCGCCGGATCGATGATGGTGCCGCCGATTTGCCAGCGTCCCTGCATTGTCAGATTGGCACCGAACCAGCCGCCGAAGGTCTCCTGCGCGACGGCGCGGCTCAGGGGCACCCCGTCATTCACCCAGTCTTCGACCAGCACGAACCGCTGAGCCCGAACCTCGTCCATCGCCGCGAAACGCCGGAACTTCTCGATGGTCAACGAGGGATCTGCCAGCGCGAACAGCGTTTGCAGCACATCGACCGGCACCAGCGGCACCGCCATCGGCCAGAACGGCAGGGGCGTGCCCGGATAGGCCGAAAAATCCCAGGGGGTGGCGCACAGAACCAGCCGGCTCACCAGCTCGGGCCGGCGCACGGCCAGCGCCAGCGCCAGGAGCCCGCCCATGCAATAGCCGAGAAGCGCCAGCGGCGCGCCATGGCGGGCGACAAGCGCCTCGGCCGCCTGCTCCAGCGGCCCGGCGATCAGCGCGTCCAGCCCCTCGGCCGCATCGCCTTCACCAGGGCTTCCCCAGTCCAGCAGCGCCGGCGCGAAGCCCTCCGCAGCCAGCGCGCGCATCAGGCTGGTCTGCGGCTCCAGATCAAGGACATGGCTGCGATTGACCAGCGAAGGCACGGCCAGCACCGGCAAACCGCGCCCGAGTCCATCGCGATGACCATGGCCGTGAACGCCCACACGTCCGAAACGCAGGGCCGTGGCGCGGGAACTGGCCCGGCCTGCCGGATGCGCCTGATAGCGCTGGACCCCGCGCAGAAAATCCCGGTACCGGCGCAGGCCCTCTTCCCTGAGAGGCAGGGCGAGCGGGTTGTTCTCACCCTCCGGCCCGAGCCAGAGCCGTGTCGCAAGGTTCAGATGCAGGTGCCAGGGACGCGGCCCCCTTGGCGGGACGCCCGCCTGCCGGGGCTCCTGGCCGTCGGCTTGATAGCGTCCATCGTTCGTGCGAGGGTGGCGGCTCACATCAACCGGTGCGCTGCAGCGCACCCTGTGTCGAGGTAACGGTGAGCAAGACAACTCCTCCCCCTCAGGACGAGGCGGCATCCGGCACCTCCGAGAGTGCCATCACCATCAAGAAATACGCGAACCGGCGGCTCTACAACACCGCGAGTTCGAGCTATGTGACCCTCGACCATCTGGCGGAGATGGTGAAGGACGGGAAGGACTTCATCGTCACGGACGCGCGCACGGGTGAGGACATCACCCGACAGGTGCTGACTCAGATCATCGTGGAGCAGGAAGCCAAGGGCGTGAACCTGCTGCCGGTCAGCTTCCTGCGCCAGCTGATCAGCATGTACGGCAATGGCATGCAATGGATGGTGCCGAGCTATCTGGACTATGCGATGCAGGCCTTCGTCGCCAATCAGGACCGGATGCAGGACAATCTGACCAAGGCCTTCAGCGGCATCTTTCCGATGGAAGAGATGCAGAAGATGAACAAGCAGAACCTCGCCATGATGGAGCAGGCGATGCGCATGTTCACCGGCGGGGCGCTGGCAGGCATGGGAACCGGCACAACCACGGGCAGCAAGGCTGCGAGCGGCGACCCGGACGAGGATGCCGAAACCATCGAAGCGCTGCGCCGCGAGATCGACGAGCTCCACGCGAGCCTGTCCGAAAAGGTCCGCCAGAACCGCGCCAAGACCGGCAAGAGCTGAGCCCGCAAAAGCTGGGGCCGCCCGTCAGCCTGCGCCGAACCAGATAACCAGGAACAAAAAACCCCGGGCCGCAGGACCCGGGGTTTTTCCGTGCCGTATGACGACCTGTTACCGCTGCTGGCCGAGGAAATAGAGCAGGAAGCGGAACAGGTTGATGAAGCTGATATAGAGGTGGAGTGCACCCCAGACGGCGCTCTTCGCGTTGGCTTCCTCACCCCAGCTGGCCGAGTATTCCTCCTTGATGCGCTGGGTTTCCCAGGCGATCAGGCCGGCGAAGATCAGCACACCCGCGGCCGCGATCACGAACTGCATCGCGCTCGACTGCAGGAAGATGTTGACCACCGAGGCCAGGATCAGGCCGATCAGACCCATGAAGAGGAAGCTGCCGAAGCCGGCGAGGCTCTTCTTCGTGGTGTACCCGAACAGGCTGAGGCCGGCGAAGGACGCCGCCGTGATGAACAGCACCCGCACCACACTCTCACCGGTATAGGCGAGAAGCGTGACCGAGAGCCCGACCCCCATGACCGCGACAAAGGCCCAGTAAAAGGCCTGGGTCGCGCCGAGGCTGGCATTGCGCAGCCCGAACATGGCGACCACGATCATCACCAGAGGGGCGAACATCGCGATCATGCCGAGGAGCGACATGCCCACGACCTGACCGCCCTGCACGGTATAGAACAGGCCGAGCAGCGGGGTGTTGATGACGGCAAGGGCCACAACCGCCGACAGGGCAAGCCCGCCCGCCAGATAGTTGTAGACCTTGAGCATGTGCTGACGCAGGCCCTCGTCATATTCGGCCGTGGCTTCGCGCCGCGCGGCTGTGACCTGGTCATGTTGCATCCGGGAAACCATCAGATGGTGCCTCCGTTTCGTGAACCCGTTTACTCTTCAGATATGGCGCAGCGCCCGCACCCCATCAAGCTAAATCGGACCGGATGGGGCCGGATTTATCGGCCCGGAAAGCCCGAATTCTGCCACTTTCAACGCGCGAGCGGCTCAGGCGTTGCGTAGCAGTCCGGCGGGGCGCTGCGCCAGGGCACGCGCCGTGCCGACAAAGCCGAAGGCCAGCGTGATCGCGGTGCACAACAGCGTCGTCCAGGCCACCGCCCCCGGCAGCAGCACCCAGGGCATGTCCATCACGAAGGTGATGACCGCCCAGGCACAGAACGCCCCGATCACCGCCGCCAGCGCGGCCACGATCAGCCCGATCAGGCCGAACTCGACCAGATAGGCGCGCAGCACATCGGCTCGGGTCGCCCCCAGCACCTTGAGCACCACGGCGTCATAGACGCGCCGACGATGCCCGGCCGCCACAGCACCGGCCAGCACCAGCACGCCCGAGACGAGCGTCACCACGGCCGTGGCCCGGACGGCGGTGGCGATGTCGGTCAGCAC
>CAZPBH010000255.1:0-3870 GCA_964584645.1 uncultured Rhodospirillales bacterium
CATGGCGCACCAGCTTCAACACAGGGGTCGAGGTCGTCCGCGAAAAGACATGCGAGTCACCCGGCCCTCAAAGCCCCTTCGGTGGCCACAACATCTGCCTCAACCATTTCGACAACATGGCGGCAGATCTCGGCTGGCAGGTTTATGGCGGGCCGCACGGCTATACCCACTCGCTGCTTGGATGGATTTACGCTTCGGGCCGCGCGATGCCGCCTCAAATGCGGGATCATTGCTACGCGGCTCAAGCGGCGCAGAACCACGCTGCCAGCCTCTATCCTACCTTCGTTGCGAACTGTCGCAGCAATTTGCCTACGATAGACCCTACCCTTGTTGCGGCTGATCTCGACCGGCTCTGCGAGCGGACAGAGGAGCTCTTCGAGCCTCCGATGTCCGACGACTACGCCGAAGCCACTCGCCTGTGGGTCTACACGTACGAAGGGTCGATCATCGAGCATTGGGATCATTTTGACGACCTCGATCGTTACTATCACGATCCTGTAACTCATTGTACGCCGCATACCGGTATTACGGGCCCAAATGCCTGTTACACGGGCCCTGGACCGGTCCCGCCCCAGCTGACGGCAACATGCCCGGCGGGCACCACGCTGATGGGCTGTAACGCCTCGCATGGGGATCGCGTGGGCGCAGTTGGCTACGGGGGCTGCACGGCCTGCGATCCGGTGACGGGCCTCTGCACCTGTCATACGCCCGATGGCGGCACGATCGACATCGAGGGCTGGCGCTACCTCCTCGAGTGGTCGAAATGGTGGCACCGGTCGGACCAGTCTCAGATCGACACCTGGAAATGGGTCGAATATGCCGGCTCGCAGGTCACGGTCATGGATATTGACGGCGATGGCCGGGCGGATTCCTGCCGGCTTTCCATGGAGTCGCCCCAGTGCTACGGCGCGACGGGCGGGGTCGACGGTGCCATTGCCGTTGAAGCATTTTGTCAGCGCCGATAGGGGGGGCGGGTTCATGAGCGCATATCGTTCGGGTCAGGCTGGTTCCTCGCTGATCGAGATCGTTCTGGGTCTTGCGGTCGGGGGTGTGCTGTTTGCGGTCGTTCTGGGTGGGCTGGCCGGCCGGGAGGATGCGGCGCGCGTTGAGGTAGCGGCGAGCCAGATGGTTCGTGTTGCCGATGCGGTGCAGGCCTATCTGGATTCGACGGTGGTCCATGAAGGGCGTCAGGTGACCCAGCTGAGCCGTTTGCTGCGCTCGGGTCTCGACGGGGCGATCGATCTGGCCGATCTGCGCGATGCGGGGTTTCTGGAGGAGCTTCCGAATGCGGATGTGCGCAATCCCTATGGCCAGCGTTATGTGGTGCGCCTGATCGCGGCGGGAGGTGCGGCGGCGGCGAACAGAGTTCTTGTGTCGACGCATGGGGGCCGGGCGATACCGCCGGAGGAGCTTGTCGAGATTGCGACCCATCTCGGTCCGGCTGGCGGCTATGTCGGGGAGGCCGGCGGCCCGCTCGATTTTGATGGGGCAACACCCGGTTTTCTGGACGAGGACGGTGACGGGATCGAGGATCCCAATCTCGGGCTGTGGGGGTCTTATGGCAGCTGGGCGCTGGCGGGTCCGGCGCTGAGCGCGCTGCCGCCTGAGCTGACGGATGGCGGGGCCGACTCGCTGGCGCCGGGCCGGCTGGCGATGCTGGTGCATTTCAACGAGTTTTCGGTGTTGGACGGGTATCTTCACCGGCACGAGGTGCCGGGCGATCCGGGCAACCGCTCGCCGGGTGCGAACCGGATGTTCACCGACCTGCACATGGACGATCATCTTCTGGAAGAGGTCGGGGCGGCGCATTTCCGGGACGGTCCTCTGGACGAGGTCATCGCGCCGGGAGCGCTGGGCCAGCCTGTACTGGGCAAGGGGGCGGCGGTGGTGCTGGACCGTCTCTGGGATGATGGCGAGATCGGGGGTCCGGTACGCTTCACGCTGCGTCAGGATGTGGATGACCAGGATGGCACGCCTTATCACGAGGAGGCGTGGATTGCCTCAGATGGCGCGGCCTCGCCGGTGGGTACCGCGCGCGTGCACGGCACACTCGATGTCGGGCATTCGCTGCTGGCGGCGAACCCGGCCGTGGCGCTGGGGGGCATGATCACGGGGCGTGAGGAGGAGCCTTATGAGGCCTGTCGCAAGCGTCGTCTTGGCACGGATGACGAGGCGCTGAACCTCGGCTTCGGGGGGATCGAGGACGGGTTTGCGGTCTCGCCCGAGGGGCGGTTGCTGGCCTGCACGACGCATTCGGCGCATGCCTGGGGCAGCTATCAGGATATCTGGCGGGAGACCGTCACCGGCGACATGATGATGATCGAAGAGGTGGCCTGCCATGACAGCGGGGCCAGCTTCGATGACCATGCCGGAACGGACGAGCTGGTCACGCTGGAGGCGCAATGCCCCGTCGGCACGCAGCTCGTCAACTGCACCGGCACCGGTGGGGCGGGCATGCAGGTCTTTTCCGACTTCGACAATCAGGGCACCGGCACCCCGACCCTGCCCCAGCGCATGAGCCCCGGGCAGTGGGTCGATGACGGCCCACAGCTCATTCCATGGAACGAAGTCGTCGAGGTCACGGCACTCGGTCAGGCTCCCATCGTGGGCGCCCATGGACACCCTTATTTCGACGTCATGTCGACCACCTACATCTACGGTGCACGCCAGTATCAGGACCGGCACGGGAATATTCAGACAATTCTGCCGCCTGAAGGGGCATTCCGCATTGAGCCCATCAACGGCTTCGGCCCCGAAGCCGTCCAGCTTTACATTGACGATATTCAATATGCCGCTTTTGAAGAAAAATTCTGGCAGGTTGATACAAGTGGTAATCTTGTGGGGAGTGTTACCAGTCGTTATTGTGTGGGTGGATATGATCCTGTGGACAATACAGTCAGAAGGGCGCAAACAGGATTGATACCTCGAATGAGCACTGATGGTGTAGGCTTCATTATAGAGAACTACACTTGCTCCGGCGGAAGCCCGCCCTGGCCGAGATATATGGACCAGAACGGAGCCATCATGGTGAGCAACCAAGTAAGCGGCAATGTAAGGCTCGCCAAAGAATACCAGACAGAATCGGGCACCGAATTCCTGCCAATCGAAGACCAGAATCAGTTTGTCAGCCTTGGTGTTGAGGTGCCAGATTTCGCTGCGGGAGAAACGCTAGCAATCAACAGTCAAGTGGCTCTTGTCACAAGCTCGGCGTTCCTCAATGTCGAGGATTTGCCTGCAGGCGCGGCCGTTGGCGGGGTACCCGCTGCCCGCCGTTTTGAATATGCGTGGTCGGATGTTCCTGCTGGTCATCTTCATGGCCGTGGCGGGGAGCATCTGACGCGTTCGACGGTGGAGACTGATCGGGATAACAACACCTGCCGGCTTGTGGTCAAGAACCCGGTCTGCAATGTGCCGCCGGTGCGGGCACAGGCTCTGGTGGATTACTGGGACAACAACCCCGGGCGTACGCAGTGGGAGGCTCTCTGGGCCTCGGTGGGCTCGGGCTCGGCCGACCCTGCAGCGGTGCCGGGGGTGATCGACGCGCTCTATGCCGGGGCATGGGAGGGCTATGACTGGGCGCCGGGCGATCCGGTGAACCCGGGCACCATGCCGGCGGATGAGGAGTTCCGGCTTGGGGCGATGGGCTGGGCGGGGTCGTCCTGCTCGGGTCTCGGGCCGCCGCCGCCGAAATACACCGATGCCGACGGGGCTTCGCATCTCGACCCGACCAATCCGGGCCGTTCGGACTGGCGCGGGGCCGCGACCGTGATGCCCGAGCCGATGCGTTTCGTGTTCTGGAACGAGGATCGCTGTCTGTGGCATTGGGCGCACAAGTCCCAGCCCTGCTCGGCGGTGCCGGCCTGCGTGGGC
>CAZPBH010000256.1:0-2683 GCA_964584645.1 uncultured Rhodospirillales bacterium
GCGCTGGCGCTTGCGTGCGCCCTGATCGAGGTCGATCAGCTCAAGCTGGCCGCCGCCAAGGTCGCCCACGGTCCCGGTCGCATCCGGTGCACCGGCGCGCACACCCAGTGCCGCCAGCCGGGCTTCCTCCGCGCCGTCGATCAGCCGAACGGGAATACCGCTTTCCTGGGTCACCTGGTCAAGAAACCAGGGGCCATCCTCGGCCTCGCGGAAAGCGGCTGTGGCGACGGCCTCGCATTGCGTGACGCCCATCCCGGCCAGCAACTGCGCGAACCGGTTCAGCGTCGCCAGCGCCCGGTCGATGCCCTGGGGATCGAGCCGCCCCAGCGGGCGCACCTGCCGGCCAAGCGCGCAGAGGACACGCTCGTTGAAGACCTGATGCGGGTTGCGGCTGATGCCGTCATAGACGACCAGCCGGATCGAATTCGACCCGATATCGATGACGGCGAAACGATCATCCTGCGGGAGTTCCCCGGCAGCGGGTGCGCTCAGCGCGGCTTTTTGAGCGGCAACCGCCTGCGCTGCCATGATGTCCCTTCCCTCATTTCTTCTTGCGCAACACCAACCGTGGTGGGCTGCGGGATTCCTGCAGCGCGCTGCCGCGCCCCGACAGGCTCGGATTGGTCATGAAGTAGGTATGTGCCGAAAACGGGTTACGCGAGGGTTGCACACGTTCGTAACTGCCATCGGGCTGCAATTCCCAGCTCTGCAGGTCGTCCTTGAGGTTGGCCAGCATGATCTGCTCCAGGATCTGCTGGTGCACCGTCTCGTTCTCGATCGGGACCAGCGTCTCGACCCGGCGGTCGAGATTGCGCGGCATCCAGTCGGCGGAGGAGATATAGACCCGCGATTGCGGATGCGGCAATCCGAAGCCATCGCCGAAGCAGGCGATGCGGCTGTGTTCAAGGAAACGGCCCACAATCGACCGCACCCTGATATGCTCTGACAGACCGGGAACACCCGGGCGCAGGCAGCAGATGCCCCGGATGATCAGGTCGATCTCGACCCCCGCCTGGCTGGCCTCATAGAGCTTGTCGATGAGTTCGGCGTCCACCAGCGAATTGGCCTTCACCCAGATGGCCGCCGGCCGGCCTTCCTTCGCATGGGCGATTTCCTTGTCGACGCTTTCCAGCAGATAGCGCCGCAGGCCGATCGGCGCGATCACCAGCTTGCGCAGGTTCGAGGGCGTGCCGTACCCGGTCATGTAGTTGAACATCGCGGCGGTGTCCTGCGCGATGGTCCGGTCACAGGTGAAGAAACTCAGATCGGTGTAGATCTTCGCCGTCACCGAATTGTAGTTGCCGGTCCCCAGATGGACATAGGTGCGTAGACCCGAGGATTCGCGCCGCACCACGACCGAGACCTTGGCATGGGTCTTGAGATCGACGAAGCCATAGACCGTGTGGACGCCAGCCCGTTCGAGATCACGGGCCCAGCGGATGTTGGCCTCCTCGTCGAACCGGGCCTTGAGCTCGATCAGGGCCGTGACCGACTTGCCCGCATCGGCGGCCTCGATCAGGGCGGCGATGATGGGCGAGTTGGCGGAGGTCCGGTAAAGCGTCTGCTTGACCGCCACCACATCGGGATCGCGGGCAGCCTGCCGGAGGAACTGCACCACCACATCGAAGCTCTCATAGGGGTGGTGGATGACGAAGTCCTTTTCCCGGATCGCCGCGAAGCAATCGCCATGAACGTCGCGCACACGCTCGGGAAACCGGGCCGTATAGGGCGGAAACAGAAGGTCGGTGCGGTTCTTGTCGATGAGCTCGCTGATCTGGCTGAGCCCGATCATGCCGTCGAGCGGGAACACATCATCATCATCCGCGCCCAGCTCCTGCTTGAGGAACTGCAGCAGGTCGAGCGGAATGTCGGCATTGACGCTCATGCGGATCACCACACCCCGCCGGCGCCGCTTCAGGGCACTTTCGAAGGTGCGGACCAGATCCTCGGCCTCTTCCTCGATTTCCAGCTCGCTGTCGCGCAGGATCCGCACGACGCCGTAGCCCTTGAAGGTGAAGGGCGGGAAGAGATGGTTGATGAACAGCAGGATGGCGCGCTCGATCTGAACGTGACGCGCAACCTCGCCCGGCAGCTTGATGAAGCGGTTGAGCTGGGCCGGCACCGGCACGAGCGCATCGAGCGAGCGGCGCTCGACCGGGTCATATAGCTGGAGGACGAGCGCGAAGCCCTGATTCGGAAGGAAGGGAAAGGGGTGGGCCGGATCGACCGCGATCGGTGTCAGGATCGGGAAGATTTCTTCCATGAAGTGGCGTTCCAGCCACTGCTTGTCCTCGGCACCCAGCTCGAAGGGATCGACGACATCCACCCCCTCACCCTTGAGCTGGCGACGGAGCTGGATCCAGGTGCGCTGCTGCGACAGCGAAAGCTGGGCGATGCGCTGGGTGACGGCGGCCAGCTGCTGGGCCGGATTCATGCCCTCGGGCGTCATGTCGGTGACGCCGGCGGCCACCTGCGCCTTCAGACCGGCGACACGCACCATGTAGAATTCATCGAGGTTCGAGGCCGAGATCGCAAGGAAGCGCAGCCTTTCGAAGAGCGGATGGCGCGGGTTGCGCGCCTCTTCCATCACGCGTTCGTTGAAGGCGAGCCAGGAGATTTCCCGGTTGATGAAGCGCTCGGGCGAATCGATCCCGATCCCGCGCACCGAGCTGGCGGCCAGGTC
>CAZPBH010000256.1:2693-3857 GCA_964584645.1 uncultured Rhodospirillales bacterium
CAGGTCCCGGCTTGTGGCGCCTTCCGACTTGGCACCTTCCGGCTGGGCGCTTTCCGATTTGGCGCCTTCGGTTGTCTGCGAAACGTCCCTGGCCTTGCTCACGGCACTCTCCCCACCTGAACCACCCGCCCGGCGTCGAGGATGAGCCTCGCGCGCCGTCGCGATCATCACGCGCGGGCCAGCATAACGCAAGGCATCGCCTGCACAAATCCTGTCCCTGATCCCGCAGGGGGCGCCGCTCCCCTGGCGGCCAGACTTGCACTCCGGCGCCCGAGTGTGAAACACCTCTGGGTCTGTTGCGCACCGCTTGCGCCATCGGCGCGCGCCGCTTTGCTGGAACGGGAGGCCCGGGCATGAAGGAACTTGCCCTGTTGCGTCACGCCAAATCGGCCTGGGACAATCCGCGTCTTGATGACCATTACCGGCCGCTGGCACCACGCGGCCAGGCGGCCTGCCGGGCGATGGCCCGGCACTGGCGCGAGACCGGCTATCGGCCCGACCTCGTCCTGTGCTCCACCGCCCTGCGGGCGCGGGAGACCTGGCAACGCATCAGCGCGGCGCTTGGGGATACCGGGTGCGAGCTGCGCTACGAACCCAAGCTTTATCTCGTTGGCGCGGCAGGCGTCCTGAAGATCGTGCGCAAGCTGGGCGATGTTCCGGCGACGCGGCTGCTGGTCGTCGGCCACAATCCCGATTTCCAGATGCTGGCGTCGGAGCTGGTGCGCATCACTGACCCGGACATGGCGCGACGGATCGACAGGAAATTTCCCACGGCTGCCTTCATGAGGTTCGAGGTGGATATCGGCCCGTGGAGCGAGCTGGATGCCGGACGTGTGAGCAATGCCCGGCTCGTGACGCCGCGCGACCTGACGGTCGATAGCTGAGGAGAGTGCCGAGACATGACGAATGACGACCCGGCCATCGGCAAGCTCGCCCAAATGCCCGAAGGGGGGACTCCCTCGACGGCGCCGGAGCACGCCACGGATGCTGTTCTTGCCGCCGAGGTCGAGCTGATCCTTGAGGTTGGGCGCGGCGATCCGGAAAAGCTGGCCGAGCATCCGGCCGTCGCTGCCTGGCTGGTGGAGACACGCGCGCCCCAGCGCCTAACCACCCGTTATTTCGACGATGAGGACGGAACGCTGCGGCGCCATGGCTGGTGCCTTC
>CAZPBH010000257.1:0-3822 GCA_964584645.1 uncultured Rhodospirillales bacterium
GCGGCCCGTACCGCGCAGGATTTCCTGCAGGGTCGCTTCCAGATCCGCCTTTTCCAGCGTGCCGAGCCGGTCGCATCGTGCCTCGTACCGGAAGGCTTCGGGGTCGCTGGTCCGGGCCCGTTCCCGTCCCGCCATCAGGGCCGCCTGCACCTGGCAGGAACGCTCGGTCCCGTAGAGCAGCGGCGAGGTCATGGCCTGGCAGTTCTGGGGGCTCTGGCAGAGCAGCATCAGGAGTTCGAACATCGGCTTCTCGTCAAGCTGGCCATGGGGCATGCAAATCAGCTTGTTTCATATCTCAAGCATGGGCCTCAAGTTCTTGTTTTTCGGTTAAGAAATACGTCATGGTCAGCTGCCCGTCCCGGTTGTGCCGCTCCCCGGCCAACTCTTCCGGACCCCAGCTTCGGCGAACGGGAGATCTGGAAGATCCGACCATGATCATGGGCGTTGAAGCACGAATCATGCCCATATCGGCAGCCTAATCGCAGGGCCCGGACAAATGCCATCACAACCGGACGGCGAGATGACGGATAGGCATGTGCTGTTCGTTCTCACCGACACGCGCTTCTTTCTCTCCCACCGCCTGCCGGTCGTTCGGGCCGCGCGGGCTTCCGGCCTGAGGGTGGCGCTGGCTGCCCATGGGACCGAAGCTGCCCGCGATGAGCTGGCGGCCGAGGGTGTGGCGGCGTTCGAGCTGCCCTGGTGGTCCCGGGTCAATCCGTTCGCGATGGCTGCAATGGTGCTGCGGGTGCGCGCCCTGATCGTCCGCCTGCGCCCCGATATCGTCCATGCGGTGGCGCTGCTGCCCTGCCTGATCGCCGGGCTGGCGGCCCTGCTGGCGGGACGGCCAAGACTGGTGCTGGGCCTGACCGGGCTGGGCTTCGTCTTTGCCAGCAATTCCCTCTTCGCCCGCCTTCTGAAGCCGCTGACGATCGGGGCGCTGCGATTCGTCGTGCGTCATGGCCGGGTGCATCTGACGGTCCAGAATACCGATGACCGGACGGTGCTCGAGCGGTACCGGATCGCCGCACCCTCCCAGATCACCCTGATTGCGGGCTCGGGCGTCGACACGGATCTGTTTGCCCCGCCCGCGGCCTTGCCCACAGCCCCGCCGGTCAGGATCGGGTTTGCCGCGCGCCTGATCGCCATCAAGGGGGTGGAGGAGTTCGTCGCCGCCGGGGCAAGGCTGCATGCCGAGGGGCAGCCGGTCAGCCTGCACATTGCCGGCACGCCCGACCCGAACAATCCCAGCGTGATCCCGCGCGCCCGGCTGAACGGCTGGAAGGCGCTGCCCTTTCTGACCCTGCACGGGAAGGTGGCCGACATGGCCGCTTTCTGGGGAGGCATGCACATCGCCTGCATGCCCTCACGCGGGGGGGAAGGGCTGCCCAAGGCGTTGCTGGAGGCTGGTGCCTGCGGCCTGCCGCTGGTTGCGACCGACAGCCCCGGCTGCCGCGACCTCGTGATCGATGGCGAGAATGGCCGGCTGGTGCCGCCGCGCGATGTGGAGGCCCTGGCAGAGGCCTTGCGCGACCTCGCCCTGGATGCCGCGCGGCGGGCCGCCTTCGGAAAGGCCGCCCGGGCACGGATCGTGGCCTGCCATGGCGAGGCCGAGGTCGGTGCGGCCACGCTTGCGATCTACGGCGACCTGCTTGGCGCGGGCGCCTCGCAGGGTTAACTCTTGGATCATGTTTCCGACGCTGTTCTATGAACTCCGCGCCCAGAAGGTCCCGGTCAGCCTGCGCGAATATCTGACCCTGCTGGAGGCCGTGAAGGCTGGCGTGGCCGGCACGCGGGTGGAGGATTTCTATTATCTGGCCCGCACGGCGCTGGTGAAGGATGAGCGGCATCTGGACCGCTTCGATCAGGTATTCGGCCATGTCTTCAAGGGCCTCGAGCCCACCGGCACGCTCGACGACGCGCTGACGGCCGAGATCCCGGCCGAATGGCTCCAGGCCTTCGGCGAGAAGTTCCTGTCGGAGGAGGACAAGGCACGGATCGAGGCGCTGGGCGGCTGGGAAAAGCTCATGGAGACCCTGCAGGAACGCCTGGCCGAGCAGAAGGAGCGCCATGAAGGCGGCTCGAAATGGATCGGCACGAAAGGCACCTCGCCCTTTGGCGCCTATGGCTACAACCCCGAAGGTGTGCGCATCGGCCAGCATGAAAGCCGGCACCGCCGGGCGGTGAAGGTCTGGGACAAGCGCGTCTTCCGCAATTACGACGATGAGCGCGAGATCGGGGTGCGCAACATCAAGGTGGCGCTTCGGCGGCTGCGCCAGTTTGCGCGCACCGGGGCGGCCGAGGAGCTTGACCTCGACGACACCATCACCTCGACCGCGCGCAATGCCGGCTGGCTCGATCTGAAGATGCGGCCCGAGCGCCACAACGCCGCCAAGGTGCTGCTGTTTCTCGATGTCGGGGGCTCCATGGACGACCATATCCGCATCTGCGAGGAGCTGTTTTCCGCCGCCCGGTCAGAGTTCAAGCATCTGGAATATTTCTATTTCCACAACTGCCTCTATGAGCGCGTGTGGAAGGACAATCGCCGCCGCTATACCGAAACCATCCCCACATGGGAGGTGCTGCAGCGATTACCGCGTGGTGTTCGTCGGCGATGCGGCGATGAGCCCCTATGAGATCACCTATGCCGGTGGCTCGGTCGAGCATTTCAACGAGGAGCCGGGCGCGATCTGGATGCAGCGCGTGCTGGATGTCTACCCCAGGGCGGTCTGGCTGAACCCGGTGCGTGAGCGCGACTGGGCCTATACCCAGTCCACCCAGATGCTCGACCGGCTGATGGGGGGGCGCATGTACCCGCTCACCCTCGGTGGCCTTGACCGCGCGATGCGGGAGCTGACGGCCTAGAGCAAATTCCGATCAGACGGAATCATCTGATCGGATAATTTGTCTAGCTTCATAATAAGTTAGAGCGGATTCACGCGTTCAATCTGAACGCGATCCGCTCTAGGAAGGATCGAGCGCAGGCCGGATGCGGTCCGCCTCAGTCTTTCACAACCCGCAATTTCGTGCGGATCTTCTCCATGACGCCCAGCAGGGAGGGGCCGCGGGCCAGCCGGCGGGGGCCGGAGAACACCGCATATTCAGGGGGCTGCCCGCCGCGACCGGCGAATTTCACCACCGAATAGAGCGGCGCCTCGCTGGTATGGCGAAAGATCGAGAAGACGGCCATCCCCTGCGCATGGTCGATCGCATAATCCCGCCATTCGCCGCTGGCGACATGCTCGGCATAGATCGCCAGCATCTGGGAGAGCTCGGACCGGTTGAAGAAGGTGCGGGTGCGCACCCGGCGATAGGGGGCAAGCTGATGGAGTTCCGCCATGGCCGTTGGTGAATGTCCGCCTCGGTTGCTGCAGATCGAAACCGGGATCATGACGCGATCACATGGCGTGCGTCCAGCCCGGTGGAGGAGCTGGCGACATCAATCGCTCTGCGATGGCGCGTCTCCTGTCCCCGGGCCGATTGATTGCGCTGGCTGGCTGCGCTATGACCCGCCTCCATGAGTGACGTCTTTCAGGAAGTTGACGAGGAGCTGCGCCGGGAGCGGCTGAAGGAGCTCTGGAACCGGCACGGCATGACCGTTATCGCCGTGCTGGCTGCCATCGTCATCGGGACGGCGGCCGGCTTGGGCTGGCGCAGCTGGCAGGCCAATGAACGGTCCAGCGACACCGCGGCGCTTTACGAGGCCCTGCAGGACGGACAGGGGCGGCTCGCGGCACTTGAGGCGCTGGTTCAGGACGCCACCGGCCAGATCGGCGCGCTGGCAGCCCTCAACAGGGCAGCCCTTCTCGACGAGGAGGGCGATGT
>CAZPBH010000258.1:0-3818 GCA_964584645.1 uncultured Rhodospirillales bacterium
GGCGATGCGCAAGACAACGCCGCAGCCCTGCGCGCGGTCATGGAGGATCAGCCGGGCCCCTATCGCGACATCGTGCTGCTGAACGCGGCCGCCGGGCTGATCGTTGCCGAGCGGGCGCATGATCTCAGCGACGGGGCGGCCCAGGCCGCCGCCTGCCTGCGCGAGGGCCGGGCGCGCGCGAAGCTGGAGGAATTGGTGCGCTTCACCAACGCGGCCGGCACGGCATGAGCGGCAACGCGCTCGATCCCATTCTCGAGGCCAAGAGGGAGCATCTGGCCCGTGCCCGCTCGGCCCGGCCAGAGAGCGAGCTGGCCCACCAGGCCCGCGCCGCCCCCCTGCCCCGGGGCTTCGCCCGGGCGCTTGAACTGCAGGGGCATGATGGCTGGGCCCTGATCTGCGAGATCAAGAAGGCTTCCCCGTCACGGGGCCTGATCCGACCCGATTTCGACCCGGCGGCCCTGGCACGCGCCTACAAGGCCGGCGGGGCGACCTGCCTGTCGGTGCTGACCGACACGCCCTTCTTTCAAGGTGCGGACGAACATCTGCGCGTGGTCCGCAACGCGGTCGATCTGCCGATCCTGCGCAAGGACTTCACCATCGACCCCTGGCAGGCCCTTGAAGCCCGGCTGCTTGGTGCGGATTGCATCCTGATCATCCTCGCCGCGGTCGAGCTCGCACGCGCGCGGGAGATCGAGGCCGCCGCGATGGAGCTTGGCCTCGACTGCCTGCTGGAGGTCCATGACGCCGAGGAACTGGACGACGCCCTGAGCTTGAGCAGCAGATTGATCGGCATCAACAACCGCAATCTCAAGACCTTGCAGGTTGATCTTCAGACAACGATTGATCTGGCGGCCCGGGTTCCGGCCGACCGCATGCTGGTCTGCGAGAGCGGTCTCAGATCGGGAGAGGATCTGGCGCGCGCCCATCAGGCCGGCGCCCGCGCCTTCCTGATCGGCGAGAGCCTTCTCGTCCACCATGATGTCCAGGCGGCAACGCACGAGTTGATCGCGGCTGCAGGGGGTGCGCCATGAGCGATGAGCTCGATCCCCTCACCCATTTCACCCCGACGGGCGAGGCCCGGATGGTCGATGTCTCGGGCAAGGAGACAACGCAGCGTCAGGCCATCGCCCGGGGTCTGGTCCATATGCAGGCCGAGACCCTGGCCCGGATCGAGGCGGGCAGCGCGGCCAAGGGCGATGTCCTGGGTGTGGCGCGGCTGGCCGGCATCATGGCGGCCAAGCGCACGGCCGATCTGATCCCGCTCTGCCATCCCCTGCCGCTCAGCGCGGTCGAGCTGGACCTTGTCTGCCGTGTCGAGCCGCCAGGCGTCGAGATCACCGCGACGGTGCGCACGACCGGCCGCACCGGCGTCGAGATGGAGGCCCTGACGGCGGTCTCCGTGGCCGCGCTCACCATCTATGACATGGCCAAGGCGATGGATCGGGGCATGCAGATCACGGACATCCGGCTGATCGAGAAGACCGGCGGCAAGAGCGGTACCTGGCGGGCGGATTCGGGCTGATGCTGACGGTCGAGGAAGCCCGGGCCCGCATTCTCAAGGCCCTTGAGCCCCTCCCGGCTGAAAGGGTGGCCCCTCTCCAGGCCGACAACCGGGTCCTGGCGGTCGAGCTTCATGCCCGGCTCACCCAGCCGCCCCATGCGGTCTCGGCGATGGATGGCTACGCGTTGCGTGCCGCCGATCTGGGCCGTGCCAGCTTCACGATCGTCGGCGAGGTCGCCGCCGGTCATCCGCTGGAGCGCAGGATCGAGGAAGGCGAGGCCGCCCGTATCTTCACCGGCGGGGTGATGCCCGCAGGCAGCGACACGGTGGTCATTCAGGAAAACGCCCGGCGCGATGGCCCGATCCTGCAGATCGACCCGGCGCCGCGGCCGCACGCCAATGTCCGCCCGGCCGGAGGCGATTTCGCGCTCGGCGAAAGCCTGATCGCCGCCGGCACGCGCCTGACTCCCCGGCATCTGGGGCTGATCGCGGCGAACGGCCTCACCGCGCTGGAGGTCCATCGCCGCCCCCGCATCGGTATCCTGCAGACCGGGGATGAGATCCTCGCCGCCGGGGAAAGCTGGCGCCCGGGCGCGATCTATGGCTCGGCGACCCCGCTGCTTGCCGGTCTGATCAGCCGCCATGGCGGCGAGGCGGTCGATCTGGGCATCGCGCCCGACGAGCCGGTGGCCCTGCGCCGGGCCGTTGCGGCAGCGCGCGGGCTCGACCTGCTCGTGACCTGCGGCGGGGCCTCGGTCGGGGATCACGACCTGATGGGCGATCTGTTGCGCGGACCCGGCGACCGGCTCGATTTCTGGAAGATCGCCATGCGACCGGGCAAGCCGCTGATGTTCGGAACGGTGGAGACAGTGCCGGTCATGGGTCTGCCGGGCAATCCTGTCTCGGGCCATGTCTGCGCCCTGCTGTTCCTGCTGCCGGCACTGGCGCGGCTGCAGGGAACGGTGTGGAGCCCGCGCATCCTGCGCCGCCCGCTGGCCACCGGGCTGGCCGCCAATGGTGCCCGCGAGCACTATCTGCGCGCCGCCCTGCATGAGGATGGCTCGGTCTCGGCCCAGCCGAATCAGGACAGCTCGCTGCTCAGCGTGCTGGCACAATCCGACGGCCTGATCCGTCGTGTGGCCGAGGCCGAGGCGGCCGAGCCCGGCACAAGGGTCGATTTCCTGCCTTTTGAACTGCAGGGCGGCTGACAGGAACGGCGAGATCGCTCAAAAGAGGGTTGACGAAGGCTTGGGAACCTTACTAGAACACATCAAGGCTTGTTTTGGGTTTGTTCCGGTTTTGGGACGGCCTCGTCTCGGAAGGTTGCCATCGTCATGCTTACCGCCAAGCAACTGGAACTGCTGCGGCTGATCCACCGCCACACGCGTCGGACGGGTGTCGCCCCTTCCTTCGAGGAAATGAAGGAGGCGGTGGGGCTGAAGTCGAAATCCGGCATCCATCGGCTCATCACGGCCCTTGAGGATCGGGGCTTCGTGCGCCGCCTGCCCCATCGGGCGCGCGCGCTGGAAGTGCTCAAGCTGCCCGAAAGCCTGATCGAAGAGGTCGAACCGGCTGAAGAAACCGGGATGGCGGCGGCGAATGTGGTCTCGCTCGATGCGGTGCGGAACGGCCAGCAGACGAGTACACTGCCGCTGCTCGGCAAGATCGCGGCGGGCACGCCGATCGAGGCGCTGCGCGACCCGGACAGCGTGATCGACATTCCGGCCGGCCTGATCGGGCGGGGTTCGCACTATGCGCTCGAGATCTCGGGCGATTCGATGATCGAGGCCGGAATTCTGGACGGCGACACAG
The DNA here is from genome assembly GCA_964584645.1 of uncultured Rhodospirillales bacterium. GTDB lineage: Bacteria > Pseudomonadota > Alphaproteobacteria > CAZPBH01 > CAZPBH01 > CAZPBH01. Next base: position 3,314 of record CAZPBH010000258.1, read on the forward strand.
TGCTCATCCAGGAGACCGACCGGGCCGAGAACGGCGAAATCGTCGTGGCGCTCATCGACAGGCATGAAGCGACCCTGAAGCGGCTTCGGCGCCGGGGCGGTGCGGTGGCGCTCGAAGCCGCCAATCCGGCCTATGAGACCCAGATCTACCCGCCTGAACGGGTGCAGATCCAGGGGCGGCTGGTCAGCCTGATTCGCCGCTACTCCTAGAGCAAATGCCGATCAGATGGAGTCATCTGATCGGAAGATTTGTCTGGTTTGATCACAAGTTAGAGCGGATTCACGCGTTCAGTCTGAACGCGATCCGCTCTGGGCGTTGCGCGAGACCACGGGCGGTTGCCGACCGCCCTCGCGGTCGAGACGATCTCGATCCTGCCCGGTCGCACATAGAGCATGATGGAGCCGGCGTCCTCGATCGCGCCACGGTCAAGGACGTCGGCCGCACAGGGTCCGTCATGGTAGAAGGGCACGATCAGCACATCGGCCGTGGCACAGGCCGCCCCGAG
>CAZPBH010000259.1:0-3816 GCA_964584645.1 uncultured Rhodospirillales bacterium
TGGGGCCGGGCGCCGGGCGGCATGGCGGGCAGGTGGTGGCCGAAGGCCCGCCCGCCGCCGTCATGGCCAACCCGAACAGCCTGACCGGCCAGTATCTGACAGGGGTGCGGGAAATCCCGTTGCCGGCGAAGCGTCGCCAGAAGAAGCCGAACCGGTCGCTGATGATCACCGGGGCCTGCAGCCATAATCTCAAGGATGTTTCGGCCGAGATCCCGCTCGGCCTGTTCACGGTGGTGACCGGCGTCTCGGGCTCGGGCAAGTCCACGCTCACCATCGAGACGCTCTACAAGGCGATGGCGCGCAGCCTGATGAAGGCGCGCGAGCATCCCGGCCGATATGCCGAGCTCAAGGGCCTGCATCTGATCGACAAGGTCATCGACATCGACCAGAGCCCGATCGGCCGCACGCCGCGCTCCAACCCCGCCACCTATACCGGTGCCTTCGGGCCGATCCGGGAATGGTTCGCCGGGCTGCCCGAGGCCAAGGCGCGCGGCTACACGCCCGGCCGGTTCAGCTTCAACGTCAAGGGCGGGCGCTGCGAGGCCTGCCAGGGCGATGGCGTCATCAAGATCGAGATGCACTTCCTGCCCGATGTCTATGTGACCTGCGATGTCTGCCAGGGCGCGCGCTATAATCGCGAGACGCTGGAGGTCACCTGGCGCGGCAAGACCATCGCCGATGTGCTGGAGATGACGGTCGAGGAGGGCCGCGATTTCTTCAAGGCCGTACCCTCGATCCGCGACAAGCTCGACATGCTGGACAAGGTCGGCCTCAGCTACATCCATATCGGCCAGGCCGCGACCACCCTCTCTGGCGGGGAGGCGCAGCGGATAAAACTCTCCAAGGAGCTGGCGCGCAAGGCCACTGGCCGCACCGTCTATATCCTGGACGAGCCCACCACCGGCCTGCATTTCGAGGATGTGCGCAAGCTGCTGGAGGTGCTGCACGCGCTGGTCGATGCCGGCAACACCGTGATTGTCATCGAGCACAATCTGGAGGTCATCAAGACCGCCGACTGGGTGCTCGACCTCGGCCCCGAAGGCGGCGATGGCGGCGGCGAGCTGCTGTTTCAGGGCCCGCCCGAGGATATGCTGGCCGTGGAACGCAGCTACACCGCCCACTATCTCCGCCCCTATCTGGCGAAGTCGGACCCCCTGAAGGGCAAGGTGAAGAAGAGTGCGTGAGGCGTGGCGCGCGGCCCTGTCAAGCCTCCACAATCGGGGTGATGGCGTCGAGGTTGAGGCCCGCATCCTGGGCGGTGTCGAGGTCAAAGCGAAGCTGCAGGTTGAGCCAGAATTCGGGCGTCGTGCGCAGGGCTCGGGCAAGGCGCAGGGCCGTATCCGGGGTCACCGATGCCTCGCCCCGCATCAGCCTTGTGACCCGATTGGTTGGCACGTGAAGCGCCCGCGCCAACGCTCCGGCGCTGACACTGAGCGGCTCAAGAAACTCCTTATGGAGAATTTCGCCCGGATGGATCGGTTCATAAGGTGGGGCCATGATCGCTCGAAGCCTCTTCGTTCTGCTTGATGTCTTGACGCCAGATTGTGCCGCTGCTCAGTGATAATCCACAATCTCGACCTCTTCGGGACCGCGCGGCGTCCAGACAAAGCAAAGGCGCCATTGATCATTGATCCGGATCGAATAAACACCTGCCCTATCGCCGCGCAGCGCCTCCAAACGGTTGCCCGGCGGGCTGCGTAAATCGTCCAGAACCGCGGCGGCATCAAGCATCAGCAATTTGCGCCGCGCTTGCCGCTCGATCGGCCCGAAACGGCGCGAACGCCGTCGCATGAAAAGGGCCTCGGTCTCACGACAGCGGAAAGATCGGATCATGGGAAAGGGCAACCCGAATTTACGTATTACGTAACATGTATCATGCGTCGGAACAAGTTTCCTCGCATCCCTGGGGCGATGAAGGCAGGCGAGCGCCCAAGCCTTGCCGGGGCGCACGCGCTGCGCTAAACTTCCGCCCAGCGTGTCCCCGGGGGGCCTCGCCGGGATGGGTGACCCCCCCCAAGGAGGCTGAGAGGTTGCCGAGCCAATGGGTCCATTCGGACCCGCAGCGGTGCAACGACCCGTCGAACCTGATCTGGCTTGAACCAGCGTAGGGAGGTGCCGGCGCGCCCGCGACGGTTCCCTCTTTCCGCCGTGCATGCACTTCCCGACGCGCTTGATGGACCGAGTGCCCGGAATTGCGTTCTCCCTGCCTGTTTGTTCTCATCGCGCTGGCTGCCCTGGCCGCCCTCAATCCGGCGCTGGCCCTGCCCATCGAGGAGATCACCGTCACCGCCCAGGGCCGGCCCGAGCCGCTGGCCGCGGCACCTTCCAGCATCGCCGCCTTCACCGGCCCGGAGATCGAGGCCCGCCGCCTGATCACGCTGGAGGATCTGGGTGCGGCGGTGCCGGGGATGTTCGTGATCAACGATCAGGATCCGGGTACCAACATCATCACCCTTCGCGGGGTATCGACCGACCGGCTGCAGGCCCCGAGCGTCGCCTTCATCGTCGATGGGGTGCCGCTAGCCGATACCGAGCTGTTCACCGCCCGGCTCCATGACATCGCCCAGATCGAGGTGCTGAAAGGCCCGCAGGGCGCGCTTTACGGGCGCAACGCCGCCGGCGGGGTAGTCGACATCACCACCGCGGCCCCGCCCGATGCCCTCTCCGGCTGTGCAAAGGTCGAGCTTGGCAAGGGCGAGATGCAGGGGCTGCGCGCCCATCTCGGCGGCCCGCTCGGCCAGCGCGCGCGGGCACGCCTCTCGGCCTTCAGCCATGATTCCGGCGGGTTCATCACCAACCGGACCCTGGGCCGCAAGGTGGACGGGCTGCAAAGCCGCGGCCTGCGCGCAAGGCTGGAGGCCGATCCGACCCCAGGGGTTGAGCTGGGCGCCATCTTCAGCTTTCTGGATGAGGAAGGCGGGGCGGCCTTCATCTCCAGCAATGATGTGGTGGGGGAGTTCGGCGGGCGTCTGGCCGGGGCGGCCCTGACCGACCCGATCGGCGATTTCCCGGGAAGGGCGCGGCGGCTCTGGCGCCATGGCGCGCTGACGGCTTCCTGGACCGGCGAGGCCGGCACGCTGAGCCTGATGGGCGCCCGTGACAGCTATGAGAAGGATTTCATCGAGGAGCTGGATTTCCGCCCTGAGACGCCGATCACGCTGGGCGGGGCCCCGCTGTTTCCCGACGGCATCCAGCCGATCCGCCAGCCCGTCCATCTCGGCGTCACCACCGCCGAGCTGCGCTGGACATCGGCGGATCAGGCCCGATGGCGCTGGACGGCCGGTCTGTTCGTTCAGGATTCCGAGCGCGTCCGGATCGATGATTTCGGACCCCTGCTGTTCGGCGCCGAGGCCCCGCGCTTTGTTCTCGATAGCACGCAGCTTGGCATCTTCGGGCAGCTGGCGCTCGACATCAGCGAGCATCTCGAGCTTCGGCTTGCCCTGCGCCATGACCGCGACGACCGAAGCGAGCAGGTGCGCGGTGCTGCAACCGGCACCCTCTTCCGCTCAAGTGCTGAAATCTTCGAGGCGACCCAGCCGAAGCTCACACTCGGCTGGCGTCCCGACGCCACCACCACGATCTTTGCCAGCTATGCCGAGGGATTCAAGAGCGGCGGCTTCAACCCGATCCCCGGCCCCTTTGCCGCCTTCGAGGAAGAGGTCCCGGCCGAGATCACCCGCGCGCTGGAACTGGGCGCCAGGGCCCGCTGGCTGGACGGGCGTGTGCGGGCCGAGGCCAGCCTCTTCGCCAGCCGGATCAGCGCCTATCAGAGCTATAATTTCATCGACGGACAGTCGGTGATCCTCTCGGCCGACC
>CAZPBH010000260.1:0-3797 GCA_964584645.1 uncultured Rhodospirillales bacterium
ATGAAACCCTCCGGCGGGGGCAAGCAGCGCCTCGTGCTGCATGTGCCCTCGCGCGGGCTGATCGGCTATCATGGCGAGTTTCTGACCGAAACCCGCGGCACCGGCATCCTCAACCGCCTGTTTCATGGCTGGGAGCCCTGGCGCGGGCCGATCGCCGGGCGTCGGGCGGGGGTGCTGATCGCCACCGAACAGGGAGAGGCGGTCGCCTATGCGCTCTGGAACCTGGAGGCACGCGGGCCCCTGTTCATTCATCCGGGCGCAGCCGTCTATCAGGGCATGATCGTCGGCGAGCACAATCGCGGCACCGATCTCGACGTCAACGTGCTGAAATCTAAGAAGCTGTCGAATGTCCGCGCGGCCGGGAATGATGATGCCATCCTGCTGACCCCGCCGATCGAGACCACGCTGGAACGTGCGATCAGCTATATCGGCGATGACGAGCTGGCCGAGATCACCCCGACCTCGATCCGCCTGCGCAAGAAGCTGCTGCTGCCCCATGAGCGCAAGCGCGCCGAGAAGGTCGCGGGCTGAAGAGGAGGGGCGCGCCGCGCCGAGGCGATCCTCAGTAGCAGGTCCGGATGTAGGCGGTTCCCCTGTCGGTCTCCAGCACGCCGGTGATCTGGCTGCTCACCGCACGGACGGCCTCGGCCGGGGCGTCGGGGTCGAAGACGGGCCATTGCAGCTGCCCGGCCGCATCGCGCCCGGCAATCTCGAAATCCAGATAATGCCCGATGCGCGTGCCCTGATGCTGCAGGCCATGGTCATGCCCCGGTTTTACCAGCTGGATCCGCTCCAACGGTCCGACCACGGCCAGCACCGCCGCACAAGCCCGGATCGCCGCCAGCGCCGCGCCATAGGCCGGTCCATAGAAGCTTTCCGGTGACAGCTCGCCCGCCGCGAGGGACCCGCGCAGGGCACGGACTTCCGCCGCCCGGGCCGTTTCGGCGAGGGCTGCCAGCACCTCGGCGCGGGGGATCTCCGTTGCGAAGGGGCCGAACAGCGCGCCCCGCAGCCTGGCCGGGCCAGAGAGGGTGGCCAGCGGCCCATAAGCCTCAGCCTTTTCGGGATCGGTGATCAGCAGCCAGCGGCCATCCGGGCTCCATTGCGCCTCGATGCTGCCGCTGGCGCCGTCATAGGCGATCTCGACCAGCGTCCGGATCGCACCATCGGGTGCGCTCACCTCCAGCACGAGGGTGCCGCGCCCCTGCGTCTCGGGCTGCGAGCGACCGAAGAGCGGCAGGACCTGCCAGTCGGGCCGCACGGTCCAGCTCTCCACCTCCTCCAGCCGCGTGGCGAGCACATGCTGGCCAAAGGGCTGTGCGGCCTCGCGCTCGCCGCCGCTCCTCAGCAGATCGTCATTGGCGTAGAAGCGGTGCCGGGAGCCGCCCCGTATCGGCGCCTCCTCGGGCGGGCCGGCAGCAGCCTCGAACCGTCCTTCGGCCGCCCCGCCCGGCCAGAGATACCAGAGATCGCCGGTCTCGTAGGGGGGCTTGCCGCTGACCACGCCGAGCGGGATCGTGAACGTCTCGGTCGTCAGGTCATAGCGCACCGGCGCCATCGACCCGGCGCGGATCGCTTCCGGCCGCAGGCCCAGCAGCTCCTCGAACACAGGTGCCAGCGGTTGATCGACCAGCTGTCCCGGGGCATCAGCGGGCACCAGCCATTGGCTCGCGGCCGGGTCCGCTGGCAGACAGCCCGGAAGCGCGAGAGCAACCGCGGAAAGCAGGGAGAGGCGCCAGTTCATGGCCCTGATCCTAGAGCGGATCGCGTTCAGGTTGAACGCGTGAATCCGCTCTGACCTGTAATCAAACCAGACAAATCTTCCGATCAGATGACGGCATCTGATCGGAATTTGCTCCAGGACGCGGAAACCTGACCGCCAACCGGATGCGGCCTCGGGAAGATTGGAACCACTTTCATGTGCCCCTCGTTTCCCGGTCAGGGTTCACAACCGGTCTGACCGCATGAATGACAGCAGTTCCTCTTCCCGCGTGCCCGCCGAACGGCGTCGCACCCTGATCCTCGTCCTGCCGGCGGTGCTGCTGGGGGCGCTTGCGGGTGTGGTGCTGTCCGGTCCCCTGGCCGGGCTCTTCGGCGGCGATGAGGATCAGGGACAGCGGGAACGCCCGCCGACGAGCGTGCGCCTCGCGACACCGGAGAAGGCCACGGCCATCGACTATGTCGCGACAGTAGGTGCTGTCCGGGCGGAGGAGCGTGTCATCCTGACGCCCGAGATGGCCGGTGTCGTCAAGCAGGTGGCAGTCGCCGACGGGGCCCGGGTCGAAGCCGGCGAGGTCATCCTGGAGCTGCGCGATGCGCCCCAGATCGCGGCCCTCGAGGCGGCGCGTGCCCGGCTGCGGGAGGCCCGCGCCAGCCTCGCCCGGGCGCTCGAACTGGATGAGGAGGGTTTTGCCACCGAGGCCGAGATCGATACCGCGCGGGCGGCCTTCGCCGCTGCCGAGAGCGAGGTCGAACGGCGCGAGGAGATGCTCGACGATCGCACCGTGCGTGCCCCCTTCGCGGGTGCGCTGGGGCTCATCGACATCAGCCCGGGAGCCTATCTGAGCCCGGGCACGCCCATCGTGGAGCTGGCCAGCGTCGACCGGCTGCGGCTGCGCTTTTCCCTGCCCTCGGCCGAGGCAAACCGTCTGGAGCCCGGCACGATGATCCGGTTCCGGCTGGGTGAGGGGGCAGGCTGGCAGGAGGCGCCCCTGCGGGTGCTTTCCCCGCTGACGGATGAGGGCACGAGGCTCGTGCAGGCCGAGGCGGCGATCACGGCGAAAGGCTCCTATCGGCCGGGGGATTTCGTTGCCGTCCAGGCTCCGCTGGACCGCCGCGAGGACGCGCTCTTCATCTCGGTCAACGCCGTCGTCTATGATGGTCGGGCGACCAACGTCTTTGTCGTGCGCGATGGCAAGGCCGTGCGCACGCCGGTCGAGCTGGGGGTGCGCGAGGACGAGCGGGTCGAGATCCGCGAGGGTGTCGCAGCCGATGCCCGGATCGTCGTCGAGGGCATGCGCGGGCTGAGCGACGGCGCGCCGGTGCGCGAGGCCGGATCGGGCACGGATGCAGCGCAGATGGCCGGCGGCAACGGCGAAAGCCGGGGCTGATCGATCATGCGTGTTGCCGGCATGTCCGTGCGCCGCCCGGTTGCGGCGATCACCCTGGCGCTGGTGCTGATCGTGCTGGGCATCCTCGCCATCACGCGCCTGCCGGTCCGGGAATTTCCCGATGTCGACCCGCCCATCGTTTCGGTTGGCGTCACCTATCCCGGCGCCTCGGCGGAGGTCGTCGAACGCGACGTGACCCGCCCGGTCGAGGACGCGCTCAACAACATCGAGGATATCCGCCAGATCACCTCGCGCTCGCGCGCCGGTTTCGCCAACATCGATGTCGAGTTCAGCCTTGGCCGCGAGCTTGATGCTGCCGCCGCCGATGTTCGCGACAATGTCTCGGCCGCGCGGGGCGAGTTGCCCGAGGAGATCGAGGAACCGGTCATCACCAAGGCCAGCGCGCAGGCGCAGGCGATGATGTGGATCACGCTGCGCAGCGACCGGCGGGCCACCACCGCGCTGACCGACATCGCGGTCCGCGACCTGCTCGATCCGCTGTCGGTGGTGCCGGGGGTGGCGCAGGTGCTGATCGGCGGCGAGAAGCGCTATGCCATGCGGGTGGCCCTTGATGCGGTGGCGATGGCCGGGCACGGGGTGACGGTGAGTGATGTCGTGCAGGGCCTGCGCGCCGAGAATGTCGAGCTGCCGGCGGGCCGGATCGTGGCGCCGGAGCGCGAATTCACC
>CAZPBH010000261.1:0-3780 GCA_964584645.1 uncultured Rhodospirillales bacterium
TCCGCCGGGAACGGGTGCAATTGTTCGACTCGAACCAGCTCTACGCTGTCCGCGCCGCGCGCGCGCTTCTCCGCCGCCAAATCGTAATAGACTTTGCCGGTGCACAGCACGACGCGCTTGATCGCGTCGCCCGCCGGGGCGCCGTCGACCGGATGGTCGAACAGAACCCGGTGGAAGGTCGAGCCTTCGCCCATCATGGCGAGATCGCTGACGCATTCCTTATGCCGCAACAGCGATTTGGGCGTCATGATCACCAGCGGCTTGCGGAAATCGCGGTGCACCTGGCGGCGCAGCACATGGAAGTAATTCGCTGGCGTCGAGCAATTGACGACCTGCATGTTGTCTTCGGCGCAGAGCTGCAAAAAGCGCTCCGGCCGGGCCGAGCTGTGCTCGGGTCCCTGCCCTTCGTAGCCGTGCGGCAAGAGGAGGGTCAGCCCGCTCATCCGCAGCCACTTGCTCTCAGCGCTGCTGATGAATTGGTCGATGATCACCTGGGCGCCGTTGACGAAATCGCCGAACTGCGCCTCCCACAGCACGAGCGTGTGCGGGTCGGCGAGGCTGTAGCCATATTCGAAGCCCATCACCCCTGCTTCGGAGAGCGGGCTGTCCAGCACCTCGAACAGCGCCTGATCAGGGTGTACGTGCTGCAGCGAGACATGGCGTCGGCCGTTTTGGAAATCATAGAGTGCCGCATGGCGCTGGGAGAACGTGCCGCGCCCGCTGTCCTGGCCGGAAAGCCGTACCCCGATGCCCTCCCGCACCAGCGTGGCGAAGGCCAGCGCCTCGCCCATCGACCAGTCGAATCCCTCACCGGTATCCAGCATTTTGGCGCGGTTCTTCAGGAAGCGCTCGATCTTGGAATGCGGGGTGAAATCGTCAGGAAGCTCAAGCAACGCCTTGCCGGCGGCCAGAAGGGTGTCGCGGGGCACGCTGGTTTCGCCACGGCGGTCGCCGGGGCCGGCCGGGTTGAGCCCGGCCCATTTGCCCTCGAGCCAGTCGGCCTTGTTGGGCCTGTAGTGCGTGGCTGCCTCGAAATCCTCTTCCAGCCCGCGCACGAAATCGGCCTGCATCGTCTCGGCCTCGTCCGCGCTCACCAGCCCCTCGCGGACGAGCTTGTCGGCGTAGATGCTGCGCACCTGCGGGTGGCTGTCGATGGTCCGGTACATGACCGGCTGGGTGAAGCTCGGCTCGTCGCCCTCGTTATGGCCGTAGCGCCGATAGCAGAACAGGTCGATGACGACGTCCTGGCCGAAACGCTGGCGGAATTCGGTCGCTATACGCGCGACGTGCACCACGGCCTCGGGATCGTCGCCATTGACGTGGAAGATCGGCGCCTGCACGGCCTTGGCGATGTCGGTCGAATAGGGACCGGAGCGCGCATCGGTCGGGTTGGTGGTAAACCCGATCTGGTTGTTGATGACGAAATGGATGGTGCCGCCGATCCGGTAGCCCCGCAGATCGCTCATCATCAGCGTTTCGGCGACCAGCCCCTGACCGGCGAAGGCGGCATCGCCATGCAGCAGCAGGGCCAGGACTTCGGTCCGCGATTCGTCGCCGCGCTGCTGCTGCTTGGCGCGCACCTTGCCCGCCACGACCGGGTTGACCGCCTCCAGATGCGAGGGGTTGGCGGTCAGCGACAGGTGGATGCGGTGATCGTCGAACTCCCGATCACTCGACGTGCCCAGATGGTACTTCACATCGCCCGAGCCCTGGACATCTTCGGGATGGGCGGCATTGCCCTGAAATTCCGAGAAGATCGCCTGATAGGGCTTGCCCATGACATTGGCCAGCATGTTGAGCCGGCCGCGATGGGCCATGCCGATGACCACCTCACGCAGACCCAGCTGGCCGCCGCGCTTGAGGATCTGCTCAATGGCCGGGATCATCGCTTCGCCGCCATCAAGGCCGAAACGCTTGGTGCCGGTATATTTCTTGTGGAGGAATTCCTCGAAACTCTGGGCCGCAGTCAGGCGCTCCAGAATGGCGTGCTGGCCACGCTCGGTGAATTCGGTGCGGTTCTCGATCGCCTCGATGCGCTCCTGGATCCAGGCCTTCTGGTCCGGCTCGGGGATGTGCATGTACTCCACTCCGATTGAGCCGCAATAGGTCGCGCGCAGCCGGTTGTAGATCTGCATCAGGGTGGCGGTCTGAAAGCCGAGCTGGCCGTTGATAAAGATCGGCCTCTCCCAGTCCTCGGCCCTGAAGCCGTAGGTGGCCGGGTCAAGCTCGGGATGCGGTTCGCGCTGCATCAGACCCAGCGGGTCGAGATCGGCCTCCAGATGCCCGCGCACGCGATAGCTGCGGATCAGCATCAGGGCGCGGATACTGTCGCGCGCCGCCTGCTCGACCGCGCTGGCGAGATCGCCCGAGAGCGGGGCCGCCGGGCTGGAGGCTGCCGCACCATTGCCCTTCGCCCGCGGCGGCGCCGAGACCGGGCGGCCGGTCTCGTCGAGCTCGGGAAGATGGGCCTCCTCGACCCAGTCGGGACCGGCGATCAGCTGCTCGGCATCCTCGCCCAGCTCGCGGAAGAAGCTGGCCCAGCTCCCATCGACCGAGGCCGGGTCGCGGCGCCAGCGGTCATAATAATCGGCGATCAGGGCGGCATTCGCGCCTGTCAGGAAACCGGGGATTTCAGCGCGCGCGGCGTCAGCGGTCTGGGCCATGTCTGTCAGCGTTTCAGGGGGTTGGGGTGGGCGTCCTCGCCCGATTGCATGCGGTACACATCAAGATAGGCCATTTCCCGGCGCCTTGCATCCGTCATCCGCGCTGGATCATGACCACACCGGCGACGATCAGCGATGCACCCAGCACACGCCAGAGCGTCAGGGGCCGCGCCTCCTCGATCAGCACGCCGAAATGGTCGAGCACGACCGAGGTGAGCATCTGCCCGGTCACGATCAGCGCGATCAGCAGGGCCGCACCCGTCCGCGGTGTGGCAAAGGCGGCGACAAACACCAGCAGCGCCCCCATCAGCCCGCCGACCCACATCCACGGCTGGGTTGCGGCGATGTTGCCGGGGGTCGGCCAGCTCTGCCGTCCGGCGAGCGTGACCATCAGCAGCCCCAGCGCCACCGTGCCCACCAGAAACGACAGGAACGCCGCTGTCAGCGCCGAGCCCATCACCCCGCCCAGCCGCGCGTTGACCAGCGCCTGAAGCGGCAGAACCGCCCCGGCGGCCAGGATCAGCGCGACCAGCCAGGCCAGGTTCACGCCGCCATCGCCTCCACCATCGTGGAACCGAGCGCTGCCGGGCTGTCGGCCACGCGGATGCCGGCCTTGCGCATGGCATCGACCTTGAACGCGGCCGTATCCTGACCGCCGGAGATGACGGCACCGGCATGGCCCATCCGCTTGCCGGGAGGGGCCGTGGTCCCGGCGATGAAGCCGACGACCGGCTTCTTCGTGCCGCTGTCGCGAAGGAACTCCGCACCCTTGACCTCGGCATCGCCGCCGATCTCACCGATCATGATGATGCCCTGGGTTTCGTCATCCTCGATGAACATGCTCAGCGCATCGACGAAATTGGTGCCGTTGACCGGGTCGCCGCCGATGCCGATGCAGGTCGACTGCCCGAGGCCCGCCGCGGTGGTCTGGGCGACCGCCTCATAGGTCAGCGTGCCCGAGCGGCTGACAATGCCGATCTTGCCCGGCTGATGAATGTGGCCCGGCATGATGCCGATCTTGCACTGGTTGGGCGTGATCACACCCGGGCAGTTCGGCCCGATGAGCCGGGTCGCCGAACCCTCCAGCGCGCGCTTCACCCGCACCATGTCGAGCACC
>CAZPBH010000262.1:0-3769 GCA_964584645.1 uncultured Rhodospirillales bacterium
GGCACGGCCAACACCTTGGCCAGCCCGATAAAGCTGGCATCGCACACGATCAGCCCGGGCGCGGTCTCGAACAGCTCCGGCGTCAAGGCGCGCGCATCGGTGGCTTCCAGATTGACCACGCGCGGATCGGCGCGCAGCGAGGGGTGAAGCTGGCCGCGCCCGACATCGACGGCATAGACCTTGGCCGCCCCGCGCTTCAGCAGGATTTCGGTAAACCCGCCGGTCGAGGCCCCCACATCCAGACAGACCTGTCCGGACGGGTCGAGACCGGAACGGTCCAGGGCCGCCTCCAGCTTCAGCGCCGCCCGGCTGACATAGGGATGGGCCGGTTCGGCCTTGATCGCCGCGCCGGGCGCGATCTTCTGCGCGGGCTTGGTGACTAATTCGCCATCCGCCCGCACCCGGCCCGCCTCGATAGCCGCGCGGGCTCTGGCGCGGGTTTCGAAATGGCCGTGTTCGACCAGATAGAGATCGGCTCTTTTCTTCATGGGCGGCCTTATCCCCTGCCCGTTCCGGGGAGGCAATGGAGGCTTAGGCCGCAACAGGCAGATGACCGCAGTCATTTTCTGCGCGATACAGGGTCCATGACCGGACGGCGCGAACATAAGAAGCAGCTGGTGCGCCAGCGCCTTTTCGACACGGCCATCGCGCTGTTCGAGGCGGAGGGTTATGACGCGGTCAGCGTCGACCGGATCGTGGCCGAGACCGGGGTCGCCAAGGGGACGTTCTTCAATCATTTCCCGGCCAAGGCCAATGTGCTCGCCGCCTGGTATGAGCGTCTGGTGAGCGAGGCGCTGTCCGGCCTGCCCGGCGCGGAGGCCTCCCTGTTCGACCGCGTGTTTGCGCCCGGGATCGCACTGGTCGACCTGACCCGGATGTATCCGGAGATGTTCGCCTCTAAGACTCGCGAGGCGGCTCGCACACCCGCGCTCCAGCGTGTTGAGCGCGACGGCGATCTGCGCATGCGCGACTATCTACGCGGCGTGTTCGAGCAGGCCCGTCAGGCGAGCGAGATTTCTGCCGCGCACGATCCGGGCGCGCTGGCCGCGCTGGGCCTCACCCTGACCACGGGCGCGGTGCGCGAATGGATGATCCACGAAGCGCCCGCCCCCGACATGGGTACGCATCTGAGCGAACGCATCGCCCAGTTCGTGCAGGCGATCGAAGTTGGTCGATAGCCCGTTTGCCATTTTGTCACTTGATCGCGGACGCGTGTGCGGCCAAAAGGTGACCGTAGTCACTTTTGGAGAAACTGAGACATGCCGCTATCCCGTCTTGCCCCTGTCGCCCGCCTTTCCCGTGCCGTCCCTGTTGCCTCGATGGCCTGCCTTGTTGTTGCGCTGAATGCCTGCGCCGATACGAGAACGGCCACCCCGGACGACCCGAGCCAAGCCGACCTGCAACCGGCCCGGCCGATCCATGCGGACGGCGCGCTGGCGCCGGAGGCGCGCGGCGTGTGGCATGCCGAGGCCCAGGGCTGGTTCCTGCAGATCGAGGAGACCGGGATCACGCGCTGGCAGGATACGCCGGCTGGCTGCTACACCGCGCCGCCTGCGGGCCCGGACACCCCGCTCATGGGCCAGGTCGAATACACGCTGATCCTGCCCTCGGCGGGGGGAAATGTGGCCGGTTTCCAGTATCTGCCCGGCGATCAGTCGACCCGGTTCGAGCGCGTGGCGCGCCTTCCCGAACGCTGCGGGGCGCAGGATCTGAATACCGAAACCGGCGTGTTTGCCGTCTTTGCCGGAGCGATGGCGCGCCATTACGCCTTCTTTGACGAACGCGGGATCGACTGGGAGGCGCGTGTGGATGCGGCGCGGGGACAGGTCCGCGACGGCATGGGCGAGGCCGCGCTGCGCGATGTCCTGGCCTCTATGATGGCCGGGCTGTCCGATTCCCATACCAAGCTGATCGGCACGGCGGACGGCGAGCCCTTCCGCATCCAGGACGGCCAGGGCGAGACCCTGCCCTTCGTGCGCGAAAGCCTGGGCGAGATGGCCTGGCTGGTCGGCCTGATCGACCAGCTCCAGACCGAGGTGCTGGACGAAGGATCGGTGTTCACGGCCAACGATCGCATCCTGTGGGGCAGCCTCAACGGGCGCACCGGCTATATCCTGGTCTTCACCATGGGCGGGTTTACCGAGACCGATGTGCAACCGGGCTCCGCCGAATGGGGCGCGGCGGAGCTGGCCGAATTCGACCGGGTCTTCGACGAGGCGCTGAGCGCGTTTCAGGACATGGACCGGGTCATTATCGACCTGTCCAACAATCGCGGCGGATACGACAAGGTCGCGCGCGCCATCGCGTCGCGCTTTGCCGCCCGGCCCTTCGCCGCCTATACGATGGATACCGACGCGGACGGGACGCCCGAGCATGTCTACCAGATCGCACCGGCCAGCGGCATCCGCTATACTGGCCCGGTAACCGTGCTGACCAGCGACGTCACGGTGTCCGGCGGCGAGATCGCGACGCTGGCGCTGCGCCAGCTGCCGAATGTCACCCATGCCGGCACGACGACGCGGGGCAGCTTTTCCACCCCGCTGGCCAAGCCGCTGCCCAATGGCTGGTATCTGGAATTGTCGAGCGAGGTCTTTGCGGCGCCGGACGGGAGCGTCTTTGAAGAAACCGGACTCCCGCCGCAGCTAGAGGTCGAGGTCTATCCGCAGGACGCGCCGGTGGAGGGCCATGCCCGGGCGCTGCGCACACTGGTATCGGGCGCCCCCGCGCAATAACCATTGCATCCGCGCCGAAAACGTGTATGGTGCCCATATCAATTCTGGCTGGACTAACGGCTCCGCGCGTCACGCGCCAATCCCTTACCCCTCCTTTATTTGATACCACCCATGCCCTTTCGAGGGTTCGTTTACTCCTGTCTACAAAGACTATCTCCCATATGGCTACGGGAACTGTTAAGTGGTTCAACACCACCAAAGGTTATGGCTTCATCCAACCGGATGACAGCTCCAAGGACGTCTTCGTGCATGCGACTGCGGTCGAGCGCGCGGGCATGAGCTCGCTCACGGAAGGTCAGCGCGTTTCCTTCGAGGAAACCCGCGACGCCAAGAGCGGCAAATATTCCGCGACGGACCTGCAGCCGGCTTAGGCCAGCACCAGATCCAGTCACGCGGGTTAAACCGCGCGGCATAGAAAAACCCCGGACCGAAAGGTCCGGGGTTTTTTGCGTCTCGACGTGGCGGCTTGCCGCCCGGCCGGCCCACAGTCCGGAGCCGGCCCTAAGCCAGCGCGGCCGCCGCCTCGTCGCTGCGCCCCAGCGTTTCGAGGACGCGGGCGACGATGTGTTTCGCCGTCAGGCCGGCCGCATCGTACATCCTGTCCGGCGTATCGTGATCCTGGAAGACGTCCGGCAGGGTGAGCGTGCGGATCTTCAGCCCGGCATCGAGCGCGCCCCTGTCGGCCAGCATGTGCAGGACGAAGGCGCCGAAGCCGCCGCGCGCGCCCTCCTCGATCGTGATCAGCACTTCGTGCTCGCGCGCCAGGCGCAGGATCAGATCCTCGTCCAGCGGCTTGGCAAAGCGGGCATCGGCCACGGTCGCCGACAGGCCGAAGGCGGACAGGGAGTCCGCCGCGGCCAGGCTTTCCTGCAGCCGCCCGCCGAGCGAGAGAATGGCCACCGAGCTGCCTTCGCGCACGATCCGGCCCTTGCCGATTTCCAGCGGCTCGGGATTTGAGGGAATATCGATGCCGACCCCTTCACCGCGCGGATAGCGGAAGGCGCTGGGGCGATCGTCGATCTCGACCGCGGTACGCA
>CAZPBH010000263.1:0-3713 GCA_964584645.1 uncultured Rhodospirillales bacterium
CTGCAGCAGGGCGGCCGAGGGCTGCTTGCGGTTGAGCCTCTGCTGAAGCTCGCCAAAGGGCTGCACCGCGCCATCGCGCATGACCAGAAGCTCACCATCGAGAACCGCATCGGTGGCGAGGATATCGAGCAGGTCGGGAAAGGCCCGGCCGATATCGTCGCCGGTGCGGGAATAGAGCCGGACCTGCCCGCCCCGGCGGACATACTGGACGCGGATACCATCCCATTTCGGCTCTGCAATGTAGTCGGCGGGCTCGGGGATATTGGCCCGGTCGGCCGCCTCCAGCGGGTTGGCCAGCATCATCGGCCGGAAGATCGGGGTCGAGCCCGGATCGGGGCGCGGCCCGCGCCCTTCGGCCCAGGCAAAGAGATCGGTATAGGGCGGGCGCAGCGCGTGCCAGATCTCCTCGACCTCCTCGATGGGTTTGTCGGCGAAACCGGCGAAGGCCGTCCGGGCAAGGCGGGCGGAGACACCGACCCGCAGGGCGCCGGTGATGAGCTTGAGGATCGCATAGCGCCCGCTCGCCCCGCAGCGGTCGAGGAACCCGGCCAGGACTTCCGGCGCTTCGGCCCGGCTGGCCGCCCGGAAAGCCTCCACGACCTCGCTCAAGGCCGGGGGTTCCGCTGGCCCACCCGGCGGGTCCGGCCAGATCAGCGAGGCGGTCTCGGCCAGATCCCCGACATAATCATAGGACCAGCCGAACAGCACCGGATCGACCCGCGCCTCGACCAGCCCCCGGATCGTGCCGGGCTTGACGCCGGGGAAGCCGAGATCGCCGGTCAGGGCGGCCAGCGCCCAGCCGCGATCCGGATCGGGTGCTGCGCGCAGATAGGCCTCGATCAGCCGCAGCTTGGCGTTGCGCGCAGGCTGGGTCGAGAGCCGGTCCAGCAGCTCGGCGAAGGCTCTCAACTGCCCTCCTCCTCGAAACCGACCAGTGCCAGCGCTTCGGCCTTCAGACCAAGGCTCCGGCAATGATGGACCAGCGCCTCCTCGCGACCATGGGTCACCCAGATCTCGGGCGCGCCGACCTCATCGATGGTGGTGACCAGCTCGTCCCAATCGGAGTGGTCGGAGATCACCAGCGGCAATTCGACCCCGCTCTGGCGGGCGCGGGCGCGGATGCGCATCCAGCCGCTGGCGAGCACGCTGATCGGTTCTGCCATCCGGCGCGACCAGCGATCCTTCAGCGCCGAGGGCGGGGCGATGACGATCTCGCCCGCCAGTTCGGCCTTCGTCCGGCCGGCCGCCGGGGCGAGCGGGCCAAGCTCCACCCCGAATTCCTGATAGAGCGCGCAAAGCTTCTCCAGAGCGCCGTGCAGATAGATCACCCGGTCATGGCCAGCTGCGCGCAGCAGGGTGATCACCCGCTGCGCCTTGCCCAGCGCATAGGCGCCCACAAGGTGCGTGCGCTCTGGAAACAGGCGCAGCGATGCCAGCAGGCGCTCGATCTCGCCCCGGTCATCGGGATGGCGAAAGACCGGCAGGCCGAAGGTCGCCTCGGTGACGAAGACATCGCATCGAACGGGCTCGAACGGTCGACAGGTGGCATCAGGGCGGCGCTTGTAATCGCCGCTGATGACGACCGTGGCACCGCGATAACTCAACCGCAGCTGGGCCGAGCCCAACACATGGCCGGCGGGGTGAAAGCTCAGCTCCACCCCGTCGATCGCGATGCTGGCACCATGGTCGAGCGTCTGCACCTCCCTGGCCATGGCCTCCCCATAACGGGTGCTGGCGATGGCGGCGGTGCCCGGTGTCGCCAGCACCTTGCCATGACCCGGCCGGGCATGGTCGGCATGGCCATGGGTCAGGGCGGCCCGCGCCACGGGGCGCTGTGGATCGATGTAGAGATCAGCCGGCACGCAATAGAGCCCCTCGGGGCGCACCTGCAGCCAGGATCGGGGATCGGCGGAGGCAAGCATGAGAGCGACATGGCGCGGCGAGCGGCGGCGATCCAGTTGGCCTTCCCCTGTCGGCATGGCCCCCCTATGCTCAAAGGCTCCGTCCCCGTCCCTGGAGCCCTGCCCCATGCGCCATGCCCTGACCACCCTGCTCGTCGGTTTTTTCCTTGCCGGCGTGCCGGCTCGCGCCGCAGAGCTGGTGATCGGGGTCTCGCAATATCCGACCACCCTGCATCCCTCGACCGATTCGCATCTGGTGACGCTCTACACCCACGGCCTGCTGCGCCGGCCGCTGACGACGTTCGATGCTGACTGGCAGCCGCAATGCCTGATCTGCACCAAGCTGCCGAGCCGGGAAAACGGCCTGATCCGCGACATCACCCACGCGGATGGAAGTGCAGGGCTCGCCGTCACCTACACCATCGCCGAGGATCTCTTCTGGGCCGACGGGGTGCCGGTGACCGCGGCCGATATCGCCTTCAGCCATGAGGTCGGCCGCCACCCCGATACCGGCTTCTCCAACGCCACACTCTATCGCCGGGATATCCTCGGCATCGAGGTCGAAGGCGATCACCGCTTCACCGTGATCTTCGACAAGCCGCAATGCCGGGCCGAGATGCTGAACGATTTCGCCATCCTGCCTGAGCATGTCGAGCGCCCGATCTTCGAGGCCGACCCGGCCCTCTATCGCCGGCGCACGGCCTTTGACACCGACCCGACCAATCCGGGGCTCGCCTTCGGACCCTACCATCTGAGCCGGGTCGAGCCCGGGGCCAGCCTGACGGTCGCGCGCAATCCCTACTGGCGGGGCCAACAGCCGGATTTCGACACCATCACCCTGCGGGTCATCGAGAACACCGCGGCGATGGAGAACAACCTGCTGGCGGGCTCCATCGACATGCTGCCCGCCATCGTCGGCCTCAGCCTCGATCAGGCGATCGGTTTCGAGCGGCGCCATGGCGAGCGCTTCGCGATCACCGCCCGACCGGGCCTGGCCTATGAGCATATCGACCTCAACCTCGATCATCCCGCACTTGCCGATCGCCGGGTGCGTCAGGCGCTGCTTCTGGCCCTGGACCGGGAGGCGATCTCCGACAGCCTGTTCGAGGGCCGCCAGCCGGTGGCGCTCAGCAACGTCCATCCGCTCGATGCCTTCTTCTCCGAGGAGGTCACCCGCTGGCCGCACGACCCGGCACGCGCCCAGGCGCTGCTGGAGGAGGCCGGGTGGACCCCGGGCCCCGGCGGGGTGCGCGTCAACGCCGCGGGCGAGCGGCTGAGCCTGAGCTTCTCGACCACGGCCGGTGACCGCATCCGCGAACTGGTGCAGCAGGTCCTGCAGGGCATGTGGAAGGCCGTCGGCGTCGAGGTCGAGATCCGCAACCAGCCCGCCCGCGTGCTGTTCGGCCAGACCCTGAACCGCCGGGAATTCGACGGCATGGTCCAGTTCGCCTGGATCGCCGCCCCCGACAACGTACCACGCACGACGCTGCACAGCTCCAACATCCCCTCCCCGGCCAATGGCTGGACCGGGCAGAACTATACCGGCTTCAACGATGCCCGCGCCGACCAGCTGATCGACGCGCTGGAGGTCACCTGCGAAGCCGAACCACGCCGCGCGCTGTGGGCCGAGCTGCAACAGCTCTACACCGAGGAGCTGCCGGCCCTGCCGCTGTTCTTCCGGGTCGATCCGCTGATCGCACCCATCTGGCTGGAGGGCGTGCGGCCGACCGGCCATCGCGAGCCCGCCACCTATTGGGTGGAACACTGGCGCGACACGCGCTGAGCCAACGCCCAGCAGACCTCAATCGGGGC
>CAZPBH010000264.1:0-3702 GCA_964584645.1 uncultured Rhodospirillales bacterium
GGACCGTCGCGGCCGCTGTGCCGGGGCCAGTATCATGCGGGCCGCACCGAGGATCTGAAGGCGGTGCTGGGCTGGCTGCTCGGCCGGCTGGGCGGGCGGTCCCTCATGCTGATCGGCTTTTCCCTCGGCGGCAATGCGGTGCTCAAGCTGATGGGGGAGCTGGGCGAGGGGGCAGGTGAATTCGGCGTGGCCGGGGCGGTCACGGTCTCGGCACCGCTTGATCTGATCGCGACGGCCGAGCAGATCGCCCGCCCGCGCAATCTCCTCTACAACCGCGCCATCCTCGCCCGCATGAAGCGCGGCTCCCTCGCGGCACCAGGCCTGCCACGGCGCTGGCGAGCCGCGATCCGCCGGGCGCGCACCTGCTACGATTTCGATGATTTCTATACCGGTCCCGCCCATGGCTGGCCGGGGGCGATGTCCTATTACGCGGCCTGTTCGGCGCGCCACTACCTCGCCGGGATCCGCCGCCCGACCCTGATCATCCATGCCGATGACGATCCCTGGGTGCCGGCCGCCCCGTTTGCCGGGATAGACTGGTCGCAACTCCCGCATGTGACGGGCCTGCTCGTCAACGGCGGCGGCCATCTGGGCTTTCATGGCCGCGGCGATCCGCCCGGACGGCCCTGGTATGTCGGGGTGGTGGAGCGCTTCGTCGGGACCTGAGGGCTGGGGCTCAGGCGTTGGCCGGCTGCTGCTCGATCAGGTCGCCGAGCTTGGCGATCAGGAAATCGACATCGGCATCGGCCATGCCCTCATATTGCGTGAGGATACGTTCGATCACCATCCGCCGCTTGGTGTAGAGGTCGTCGACCCTCTCATTGCGCTCGGTCTCCTGGGCAACGATCAGGGCGGTGCGCATGGCCGGGATCAGCGCATCGGGGACATGGGCGCGCTCACAGATCGAGTTCAGCCCCAGATTGCCGGCATCGTTGATCAGGATGCTGGCATTGGTCACCGGAAGCCCGGCCCGGGCGGCCATCCCATGCTCGAAGAACGCGAGGTCGCCCATGCACAGGGCGCGCAACAGCAGGCTGTCGGTCAGCCGCTGGTTCTTGTGCAGCTGATGGACGAGCGAACGGGTGTCGCGCGCATCGTCATCATCGCTGACGAAGTTCAGTAGCGTGCGCTCGCGCGCCTGCATGATCAGGTCGAGGGCGAGATCGGGCGAGAGCTGGTGGGTCGTCACGAGGTGATCGCGGATATGGTCGGAGACCAGATTGACCAGCCGCTCGGCGATCGGGGCGGGCAGGGTGCGCCGCTGCGCCATCGCGGCGTTCACCTCGGGCAGGGTGCCAAACTTGTCGATGGCGCGGCTCATCCCCTCTTCGCGGATTTCAGCACCTTCATTGCTCATCAGGGTGGCCACGACGGTGGCCGTGCCGTGATCGATCAGGCTGTCGGAGACATCGGTCGACACTTCCGACCGCCGGGCGATGGCCTCCTGACGGGTCGGATTGCCGGCCTGGATGATCTCGATCAGGTCGCTGTCGGACAGTGCCTTGGAGAATTCCAGGATCGGCAGGGAGACCGATTCGACATCCCCGGCCAGCAGCCGGGCTACATCGCGCGGCAGCTGGCTCGATTCCTTCAGGCTCTGGGAGAGCGTGGCCCGGACCTTCACCGCCACGTCGCGTGCCATGGCGCGCACGATGTCGCGGGCGATCTCGCGCTCCTGCTCGGTCAGTTCCGGGGCTTCGAGCTGGGCAGCGATCTTCTCCGCCGTCGAGGCGCGCGTGTCCTCCGACGGGTCGGTGAGCAGCCGGCCTACATCGTCCTGGCTGAGTATTCTCTTCGGTTTGTCGCTGTCCATACCCTCGACCACATGCGGGTTATGCCAAACAATTCAGCGCAGTCTAGCGCGATCCTTGCGATGAAAAAAGCCGTGGCAGGATCAGGAACCCTATCACGGAACCCTTGGCCCCTTCCGTGAACCAGCTCACCCCCGCCGGCTCAGCTCGGCCGCGATCGCGGGTATCTGGCGATGCAGGTCGATGTCGAGGCTGGCGAGCACCTCATGACGGCGATCATCCAGCAAGGCGGCAAGCGTCGTATCCTCAAGCCTCGCCAGCTTCTCGAGCTGGGCATCGCGCATCACGATCAGGCGTTCGATCTGCGGCCTGAACAGCACGAACAGGCCGGAAAGCAGCAGGTTGAGGGGCCAGGAAGGCCAGGCATGGTCGATCCGGAATCGCGGCACCCATGCCTGCACGGCAGCGGCCTCGTACCACGCGCCTCCCGTCACCCAGCGATTGGTCGCGAACAACCGGCAGGGCAGGCCCTCGATACTCAGGCTGATGGCGGCGAGATGGACGAGCCCGGCGGCATCGGCCCGCGCGGTGGCCGGGTTTGCGTCCCGGCGATGCCCCGTTTCCGCCTCACCGAGCCGGGTCACGCGCGCCACCGGGTGAAGCCGGGTATCGATGGCGGCACGGTCGAGAAAGGTATGGAAATGGCCCAGCTCCCGCGCTGGCGTGCCGGTGCCCTCATGCACATGGAAATAGTACCGGCTGTGGTGCTCGGGATCATGGGCTTCGCCCGGCGGGTAGTGCTGCCAGGGTTCGGGGCGCTCGCTCGCCCGGTCGAGGACGGCATCGAGCGGGGTCATCTCGGCCTTCTGCAGCGCCCGCAGGCAATTCAGGCAGGTGTGGCCGGCCTCGGCCATCCGGTGCAGCCGCGCATCTGGCATGCGTGCCAGTTCATCGGCCAGCCAGGCCTCGTCATGTCCGCGCGGCTGGCTCATCGTGTGGGGGCTCCAGCCTCATTGGCATCGAGAAACCCGACCTCGCGGAAATAGCGGGCCGCCCCCTCATGGAGGGGCGCCGACAGGCCGGAGCGCACCATCTGGTCGGGGTTGAGTGTCAGCAGGGCCGGGTGCATCTCGCGGAACCGGGCGAAATCCTCGAACACCGCCCGGACCATGGTGTAGACGAGCTGTTCCGGCACGTCCTCGCGCGTCACGAGGGTGGCGCGGACACCGAAGGTCGGCACGTCACGGATGTTGCTCTTGTACAGACCGCCCGGGATGACGGCCTCCGCGTAATAGGGCCGTTCGGCGATCAGGCTGGAAACGGCCTGGCCCTCGATCGGCACCAGCTCGGCATCGCAGGCGCTGGTCAGGCTGTAGATCGAGCTGTTGGGGTGGCCGGCGGCATAGACGATGGCATCCGTCCGGCCATTGCACAGCGCATCCGTCAACTCGCTCGGCCCGAAAGCCTGAACCCGCGGAAAATCACTGAAGCTCCACCCCAGCCGGTCGAAAAGGACCTCCATCGTGGCGCGCTCGCCCGAGCCGCGCAAACCCAGGCTGATCGGCTTGCCGGGCAGGTCAGCAAGCCGCCGGATCCCCGTGCCGGCCCGGGCCACGAGGGTGACCGGTTCGGCGTAGAGTGACATCACCGAACGCAGGCCCGTAAAGGGGCTTTCCTCGGCAAAGGGGCCCTCGCCGTTGAGCGCCTGATAATGCCAGTCGCTCTGGGCCATGGCGAAATGGATCTCGCCGGCCCGCAGGCGCTGGAGATTGTGGATCGAGCCGTCGGTGCTCTCGATCAGGCAGCGCAGATTGTGCTCGCGCCGCCCGGCATTGACCAGACGGCAGATCGCCCCGCCCGCCGGGTAGTAGACGCCGGTGATCCCCCCGGTGCCGATGACGACCACCGCACGGTCCCGCGCCACGGCCGGAGCGATCCCCGCCACGAGCAG
>CAZPBH010000265.1:0-1209 GCA_964584645.1 uncultured Rhodospirillales bacterium
TTCACATAGTCGGCATGGCCCGGGCAATCGACATGGGCGTAGTGGCGGTTATCGGTCTCATACTCCACATGCGATGTGGAGATGGTGATCCCGCGCGCCCGCTCTTCCGGCGCCTTGTCGATATTGTCATAGGACGTGTAATTCGCCCCGCCGGCTTCTGCCAAAACCTTTGTGATGGCCGCCGTGAGACTGGTCTTCCCGTGGTCCACGTGACCGACAGTGCCGATATTGACGTGCGGCTTGGTACGCTCGAACTTTTCCTTGGCCATCTTTGTATTCCCGTTTGTGACGCGTGATTTGGCGCTCTTGTGTTGGACGGACCCGGCTTATGCCAGCTTCGCCCGAACCTCGTCTGCCACTGCCTTCGGCACCGGCTCGTAATGATCGAACTGCATGGTGAACTGGGCGCGACCCTGGCTCATGGATCGCAGTGTATTGATATACCCGAACATGTTGGCCAGCGGCACCATGGCATTGATGACATTTGCATTGCCGCGGTTCTCCATGGACGAAACCTGCCCGCGGCGGCTGTTCAGGTCACCGATGATGTCACCCATATAATCCTCTGGGGTCACCACCTCGACCTTCATCACCGGCTCCAGCAATGTCGGGCCGGCTTGCTGCATGCCTTCACGGAAAGCAGCCCGGCTGGCGATTTCAAAGGCCAGCACGCTTGAGTCCACGTCGTGATAGGCGCCGTCCACCAGCTCGACATTGAAGTCGATAACCGGGAAGCCGGCGAGCACACCGCTGTCCTTGGCGCTTTCCAGCCCCTTGACGACGCCGGGGATGAATTCCTTGGGCACCGACCCGCCGACGACTTTGCTTTCGAAGGCATAGCCGCTGCCGGGCTCCCCCGGATTGAACACCAGCTTGATCCGGGCGAACTGGCCAGAGCCACCGGACTGTTTCTTGTGGGTATAGTCGACTTCGGTCTGCTTGCTGATGGTTTCGCGATAGGCCACCTGCGGCGCGCCGATATTCGCCTCGACCTTAAACTCCCGCTTCATGCGATCAACGATGATGTCGAGATGCAACTCGCCCATCCCCTTGATCACCGTCTGGCCGCTTTCGTGATCGACCGAGACGCGGAAGGACGGGTCCTCGGCCGCAAGCCGCTGCAGCGCCTGCGACATCTTCTCCTGATCGGCCTTCGATTTCGGCTCCACGGCGATCTCGATCACCGGCTCGGGGAACTCCATCCGCTCC
>CAZPBH010000265.1:1219-3681 GCA_964584645.1 uncultured Rhodospirillales bacterium
TGGAGGTGTCGCACAGCGTGTCGCCGGTGGTGGTTTCCTTCAAGCCGACCAAGGCGACGATATCGCCGGCGCTCGCCGATTTGATCTCTTCGCGGCTATTGGCGTGCATCAGCAGCATCCGGCCGATCCGCTCGCGCTTGTCCTTCACCGTATTCTGCACATAGCTGCCGGACTCCAACGTCCCGGAATAGATCCGCGCAAAGGTCAGCGAGCCGACAAAAGGGTCATTCATGATCTTGAAGGCCAAGGCCGAGAAAGGCGCATCAGCGGCCGGCGGACGGCTGTCTTCGGTCTCGCCGTCCAGCTTCACACCGCGCACATTGCCAACGTCGAGCGGGCTCGGCAGGTAATCGACAACGGCGTCCAGCAGGGGCTGAACCCCCTTGTTCTTGAAGGCAGACCCGCACAGCACGGGAACGAAGGCGCCGCCCAGCGTGCCCTTGCGGATACAAGCGCGTAAGGTGGCCTCGTCGGGCTCGGTGCCGTCGAGATAGGCCTCGAGCGCCTCTTCATCCTGCTCAACAGCGGACTCGATCAGCTTCTCCCGATACTCCGCCGCCTGATCGGCCAGATCCGCCGGAATATCGGTATATTCGAACTCCGCACCCAGGCTTTCCTCTTTCCAGATGATGGCCTGATTGCGCACCAGATCGACGATCCCGACAAACTCCGATTCCGCACCGATCGGCAGGCTCAAAACCAGCGGATTGGCCCCCAACCGGTCGATGATCATTTCCACACAGCGGAAGAAATCGGCGCCGATGCGATCCATCTTGTTGACGAAACACATCCGCGGCACGCGGTACTTGTCCGCCTGACGCCACACTGTTTCCGATTGCGGCTCGACCCCGGCCACAGAGTCAAACACAGCCACAGCACCGTCCAGAACACGCAGGCTGCGCTCCACCTCAATGGTGAAATCCACATGCCCGGGGGTGTCGATAATGTTCACCCGGTGGTCATTCCAGAATGTCGTGGTCGCGGCCGAGGTAATGGTGATGCCGCGCTCTTGCTCCTGGTCCATCCAGTCCATGGTGGCGGCACCCTCGTGCACCTCACCGATTTTATAGGATTTGCCGGTGTAATAGAGGATCCGCTCGGTCGTCGTCGTCTTGCCCGCATCGATATGCGCCATGATCCCGATATTGCGGTAGCGCTCGAGCGGTGTGTTGTCGGTGTTGCCAGCCATGGTGCTCTCTCTTCGACGACGGGTCCGGGCTTCGGTCGACTACCAGCGATAATGCGAGAAAGCCTTGTTGGCTTCCGCCATGCGGTGGGTGTCTTCACGCTTTTTGATCGCGGCGCCGCGCTGGTTGGCGGCATCGATCAGCTCATTGCTCAGCCGGTCACGCATGGTCCGCTCGGACCGCGCGCGGGCGGAGGAAATCAACCAGCGAATGGCCAGCGCCTGCGACCGTTCGGGCCGCACTTCCATGGGCACCTGATAGGTCGCACCACCGACGCGACGGGAGCGCACCTCAACAAACGGGCGGACGTTATCCAGTGCCTGACGGAACACCGGCAGGGGCTCGACCTTCAGCTTGCGCTCAATCTCCCCAAGCGCATCATAGACAATACGCTCACCGACCGACTTTTTGCCGTCGACCATGAGGATGTTGATAAACTTCGACAGGACGACGTCGCCGAAGCGTGCGTCCGGCAAGACTTCCCGTTTTTCTGCGCGATGGCGACGTGACATCGGTGTCTTCCTTACTTCGGCCGCTTGGCGCCGTATTTCGAGCGCGACTGCTTGCGGTCCTTCACACCCTGCGTATCGAGGGTGCCGCGAACGGTGTGGTAACGCACGCCGGGGAGGTCCTTCACACGACCGCCGCGGATCAGCACGACAGAGTGCTCCTGCAGGTTATGCCCCTCACCCGGGATATAGCTGGTCACCTCATAGCCATTGGTCAGCCGCACACGGGCAACTTTCCGCAGCGCAGAGTTCGGCTTCTTCGGCGTGGTTGTGTACACGCGGGTGCACACCCCACGGCGTTGCGGACAGGCCTGCAGATGCGGGACTGTATTGCGGACCGGTTTGTCCTTGCGCGCCTTACGCACAAGCTGATTGATCGTGGGCATAGCCTACTCGTCTCACTCAAAGGCACATCGCCAGGGACGCGCCGTCAGATACATTCCTGGAACCCCGTCCCTTCCGGACCGGTCATTCGCCCGCCGCAAAAACACACAAACGGAAAGTCGCGAGATTCCGGAGCGACTTTCCGCCGATACGCTCTACGCACCGCTCGAGTCCCAAGGTATCCGGCAAGCGGACGCTTGGGACGTCCTCGAATTCGGCTATGGGGCAAATGCCGGGGCGGCCCGCCAATGGTCGCAAAGATTGCGTCCGGGGCGACCGACCCCAGAAGTTGGCGGACCATACACAGAGCGATTCCGCCCGTCAAGCGTCTGTCCAGGTTCAGGGGTGATGAGACGCGGGGGTCTGATTGCTGAAGCGGTTT
>CAZPBH010000266.1:0-1051 GCA_964584645.1 uncultured Rhodospirillales bacterium
GGGCGCCGAGAAATCGTCCGACGCGACGGCACGAATCGAGCAGCCGATCCTCGCCCAGTTTCATGCCCTTGTGCCCGGCCGCCAGATCGCCGGTCTGGGCCACCGCGAAGCCCCGCCAGAGGCCCAGCTCCGGATGGCTGGCATTCTGCATCCTGTCGAATGCCGTGACGGCCTCCTCGCCATGGCCCTGCAGGGCCGCCGCCAGCGCCTCGGCGGCCAGCACCTCCTCCGTGCGGGCGATACCGGGATTGCTCTCCACCGCCAGACGCACGAGGCCCCCGGCTTCGGCCCCCATGCCGTGGGCGATCATGAACCGCGCAAGATCCACCAGCCCGATCGCACGTCGGGATTCCGGCAGCGCCGCGACATCCGCTTCAAGCCGGGTCCGGGCCTCGGTGAACGGACCGAGTTCGCCGGCACGCCAATGGTCAAAGGGAAACAGGACCGGAGTCTGCGTCCCGGCCAGGCTGGGGGGGCGAGACGGGGTGTTCTCGATCACCGCCTCGGAGAACAGCAATTCGCCCTCGGCCTCCACCATGACCGAGTCCCCGGTCGAGGTGACCCGCACGGTATCGGCGATCGGCCGGATCACGAGGCCTTGAACGGTCTCCAGCGTCTCGAACTGGACAAATCGGCGGCCCAGCCCGGCACCGGCCTGCTCACGCCGCAAGGGAATGACGACAAGCCGGTCGCCATAATCGGGATCATCGAAGATCATCTCCCGTTCAGCTTCCGGTGCTGGCAGCAACAGATAGGGGGCACCGACATCGACACCGCGTACCAGCGAGGTGCGCTGGCTGAGGACCGGACGCTGGGCGCGCAGCATCACCCGCCAACCGTCATCGGTTTGCTGGATCAGAGGATGGAGCCCGTCGGGCAGCGGCAGGATGAAGGCCGCCGATTCGTCCTGGGTGATCCGCCGGATCGGCCCCATCTCCCGCGCCCGGGGGCCACCGACGATAGGGCGTATCTGTGCGGGGGCCGGCGTTGCGACAATCCAGAGCCGGCCCGACCGCGCGAAGACGGCCGCCGAAGAAAACCGGCCGGTTTT
>CAZPBH010000266.1:1061-3671 GCA_964584645.1 uncultured Rhodospirillales bacterium
CGTCACGGTCGTCATCCCGCTGCCGGTCGGGTCTTCGCCTTCCGTGGCCTCCACGGTTTCGGTTCCATCATCAGGCGGCGTCACCGGCCGCGTGATGACGGGTTCCGGGGCCCGCGTCCGTTCAGTTTCAGGCGCGGGGACCGTGCGTTCCGCCCTCGGCGGGGACCGGTCCGGGGGTGCTGCAGCCTGAACAGGCGCCGGAGGCGGTGGCTTGGCGCCTGGCGGCGGCGGTAGTGTTGCCGTTACCCTGGGCGGTGCTGGTTGCGGCATGCGGGGGCTGGCCGCGCGCGCCGGGTCCGAGCGGTCGCGCAACGCCTCAGGGGCCGGTGATGCGTTTGGCATGGGTTCGCCACCCAGCACATCGACCACGAGCCGGGCGCCGGACTGAAAATGCCGGGTCCGCGCGCCGGGGGGAAGCTGGACGAGGATATCATTGCCCGAGCCCATCGTGACTCGCAGGCTCCCCTCGCTCAGATCGGGGGGTACGGCGAGGGAAGGCGGCGCCTCGAAGCGCAGGCGCAGCGTGCCTGCATCCTCCCGGATCTCGACCTCGCCGGAAGGATTGGGGATCGTCAGCCGGTCGAACCCGGCCGCCCGATGCACGGTGATGGCATCCGCGGCCTGAGCTATCCGATCAACAGGCGCCATCACCCCGGCGACCAGGGCGAGAGCGAACAGGCCGAGGATGGCAAAGCCCTTCATCGCGTGCGCTCCGGCGTCGGCCGGGCGATCACCAGCGCCACACGACGCGCGCCCGAATGGGAGATGTCGGGTGCCGGGAGGTCGGGGCGGGTTGCCGCCAGTTCGAGGCGCTCCTGAAACACGGTATCGGCATAGCCCACACGGTCGATGGAGCGGGTGTAGCCGGCCTCCATGAGCACCCGCGCCACGGTCTCCGCCCGCGCCAGAGACAACGCCCAGTTCGAGCCATAGGGCGGGCCGGAAACCGGAACCGGATCGGTATGCCCGCCTACCGTCAGGCGATTGCCCCCCTGGTCGAGGATCGGGGCGAGCAGGCGCAGGGCGGCGCGGCCTTCCGGGGCGAGATCGGCGCTGTTGCTGGCAAACAGCAGGTCCCCCGGCAGGTTGACGATCAACCGGTCATGATCGCGATCCAGGGTGACTTCGCCTGCCCCCCGGCTCTGATCCAGCCGGGTTTCGATCAGCGCGCCCAGATAGGCCAGGTTGAATCCACCCTCGGTGGGCAGCGCACCGACATTGCGCATCTGGTCGACCCCGTCGAGCACGCTGTCCGGGTCACTGGCCGAGGCCGGTGCCTGCGCGTTGCGCTGGGTGGTCTGGCCGCCCATCACGGGTGCCGGGTGGCTCATGGCATAGAGGAGCACGAAAAAGGTCAGCATCAGCGAGATCAGATCGCTGAACTGGATCAGCCACACCGACCCTCCCCGGCCGGGCCGCCCCTCTGAAGCCGGCAGAGGGCGGATCACGGCCGCGGCTCCATCGCATCACCACGCGCCCGGAAACCGAGCAGGTAGTCGGTGCCTGCATCGTCGCGCCAGCCGATGGCGAGGCGCTCACGAGGGGCACCGGCCGCGGCAAGCTCGTCAAGGAGCGCCGTGAGCAGATCAAGCACCTCGGAGGGCGCTTCCGGCCAGGACTGCGGAGCTGCCCACAGGGTCAGACGGTACCCATCGCCACCGGCCGCATCGGCGGCGACCGCCGCCAGTTCGCCAACGAAATAGGCGCGATCCCGCCCCTCCAGCATCGCTCGCTCGAAGCGGACCTCGAAGGCTTCCGGTGATCCGGGCATGCTCGCCCGGATGACCTCCACCCGGTTGCCTGAGATCGCTGCCAGTCGGTTGGCGAGATCGGGTCCGCCTGCACCCTGACGGTGCTGGCGGGTGAGAAGCTCCGTGGTCACCACCCCCCGCGTCGCAAAGGTCGATTCGATGCCGTCGAGTGCCTCGGATACCCGCGCCTCATCGAAGGATGACAGCGAGAC
This sequence comes from uncultured Rhodospirillales bacterium, assembly GCA_964584645.1. Taxonomy (GTDB): domain Bacteria; phylum Pseudomonadota; class Alphaproteobacteria; order CAZPBH01; family CAZPBH01; genus CAZPBH01. The sequence goes on from CAZPBH010000266.1 coordinate 3,025, forward strand.
GAACACGATGAAGCAGGAAAGCAGGACGAGAAAGAGTGCCAGCTGCAGGCGGCGGGTCGCATCGCCCCCAGCGCCGGGGCCGCGCACGCGCGCCCGTGCAAGGCCAGCCCGGCCCACACCGGTGGCGTCACCCAGGGGGTGATTGTCCAGAACCTCCAGGCGACCCGATGGCACGTCCCCTGCCCCTCGCTCACATATCCCTGAAACGCCACCCGACCGCCGCCCGGCTTCCCATACAAGGCTGCGGTATGGCGGGATGGGCGCTTCACACCCCTGCCGACCGGCGGCTGTTTGTGACCCGCCGGTCGGGCTAACCCATAAGGCGATCGACTTCCGACTGGTCGATCGCGACATCCGGTGCCTGTGGGCCATTCAACAGGCCGGAACTCGGCTCTTCGCCCGCCGCACCCGCCGCCCGCTCGGCACCGAGTAACATTCTACCCGGATCTTCCAGCCGTTCGGTTAACGCCTCGAGGCGCTGGTCGACCTGCTTGAGCGCGGCCACGACCTTCGAGATGCGCTGGCCCGTGATGTCCTGAAAGCTGCAGGCCTCATAGATGTGGGTCACCGCCTCGGTGAGGCGGGCCTGCAGGGCCTCGCTGCCCTCGCCCTCAAGCTCGGTCGCAATGGCCTCCACCTGCTCGGCG
>CAZPBH010000267.1:0-3661 GCA_964584645.1 uncultured Rhodospirillales bacterium
GCGAGGTCGGCTATGAAGGCACCTCGCTCGTCCGGCTGGCCGAGGCGGCAGGGCTGCAGAAAGCCAGCCTCTATCACTGTTTCCCCGGCGGCAAGACGCAGATGGCGGCCGAGGCCCTGAACCATGCCAGCGCCTGGCTGAACACGCATCTGTTTGAAATCCTGGAGGATTCAGGGCGCGCCCCGGCCGAGAGGCTGGACGAGGCCCGGGCGGCGCTCACCAGCTTCTATGACAGCGGCCGGGCCTCCTGCCCGCTGGCGATGCTGGCGGCTGCGAGCGACGATCCCTTCGGCACCGCCATCGGCGATGTTCTGGAGCGCTGGCAGGGCGCCTTCACGCAGCTGGCCTTCGAGGCCGGCCACGACAGGGAGGCGGCCGGGCGCGCTGGCCTGCGGGCGCTGATGCTGATCCAGGGGGCGCTGGTGCTGGCGCGCGGGGCGGGCAGCGCCACGCCGTTCCGCGCCCTGCTTGATGATCTCGATGCGGAGCTGCTGCACCCGGCGCGGTGAGGGGCCGCATTCACGGCCCTCAGACCAACGCTCATAGGGTCATGGCTCGGTTGATACCGCCTCAGTAACGGACGCTGAGCTGCAGTCCGTAGATGCGGGGCTTCTTCAGGGCTGCGACATCCGCACCGGGGGTGAAGAAGTTGCGGGTCTCGTCATATTCCTCGTCGAACAGATTGCGGACATAGGCCGTCGCCCGCCACATGCCCTCGGCGTCCTCGACGCTGGCGCGCAGGTTCGCCACCCAGTAGCTGTCGACCTCGTAGACCGGGCCCAGCAGCGGGCGGATCACGCTGTCGCGATACTGATAGTCGAAGCTGGCCGAGCCGGTCACGGCCCCCGTCAGCGGCCGGCTGTAGGTGAAGGCGCCTGAATAGGTCAGGTCCGGGATGCCGATATCGGTGCCCGAGCGATCCACCGTGACCTCGGCCCCGGCTGCGACAGAGGCCGCGATGTCGACCTCGTTGAACTCGTCGAACTCGCCTTCCTTGTAGCCCAGCGCCTGCGCGATCTCGAAGCCCTCGACGGGCGCCCACAGCACCTCAAGCTCGCCGCCCCAGATGCTGCTTTCCGGCGCGTTGATGATCTTGCTGACCGGGGTCTGCAGCACCGGATCAAAGATCGCCGACTGCACCTGCTGGTCGCGGTAATCATAGTAGAACAGCGCCAGATTGGTGCGCAGATTGGGCAGCGGATCGGCCTTCACGCCGATCTCATAGGCCAGCAGCTCTTCCAGGTCGAAGGGGTCGACGGCGTTGGGGTTGAGCGTGTTGGCGGTGGTGAAGCCGCCCGACTTGATCCCGCGCGAGAAGCTGGCATAGGCCAGCACCGTGTCGGTCGGCCGATATTCGAGGGCGATCTTGCCGGTCACCTCGCTGAAATCGGTCTCCCGGAATTCCAGCGTGCCGTCGGTCGTGCCATTGGCGAAGTTGAAGGTTCCGAAACCGGTGGCGAAGGTGCCAAGCCCGTTCAGCTCGCGCTCCTCATCCTCATAGCGCAGGCCGCCGACCAGCGTCCATTCTTCGCTCAGCGCCCAGTCGGCATGGGCGTAGACCGCCAGCGTCTCGACCTCCTGCTCGCTCGGCGTGGAGACCGCGAAACCCGGCCCGAAGCTGGCGACGAAGTCGGACTGATAGAGTTCCTCGAGGTCTTCCGTCGCGTAGAGCGCGCCGGCGACCCAGTTCACATTCGCGCCCGTGCCCGTCAGGCGCAGCTCATGGCTCATCACCTCGGCCTCGGTGGTGAAGAACACGCCGGCCGCACCCGCAGGGACCGCGTCCCAATCGGCATATTCCTGCCGTTCCAGCCGATTGAACGACCCGATATAGAGGAAATCGGCAAAGGACAGGCCGGCCTCCAGCCGGGCAGAAATGCCATAGCCCTCATTGTCGCGGAACGGCTTCTCGTCCGGCTGGATGTTGACGAGGTTCGCGAATTCTGCGCTCGCCCCCCAGCTTGTGGACCGGATGCCGGTATGCGGCGGCTGATTGCCGAAGGGCGAGGGGTTGAACAGCTGAAGGCCCTGATTTTCCGACTGATCGGAAAAGGCATTCAGGTTGACGCTCGCCAGCAGGTTCTCGGCGATGTCGATATCGACGATCAGCCGGCCGGCCAGCTGGTCGGCCTCGCCCAGCTCCTCGCCGGTCTCGCGGTTCTCCTGCCAGGCCCCGCCGGTGGTGGCCTTCACGCTGGCCCGGGCGCGGACGATGTCGCTGATGGGCCCGGCCATGAAGCCCTCGAAATCGAACCGGCCAAAGCGCTCGAAGCTGGTCGTGAAGCCGGCGTCGAATTCCTCCGTCGGCTGGCCGGAGATCACCTTGACGGCCCCGCCGGTGGTGTTGCGGCCATAGAGCGTGCCTTGCGGCCCCCGCAGGATTTCCACCCGCTCCACATCGAACAGCACGCCCTGGGTCATGATCGGCAAGGGATAGGCGACATCATCGACATAGATGCCGACCGTGGGGGCGTTGTTCGCGTAGAAGTCGACGAACCCCACACCACGGATCTGATAGCTCGGCACGCCATTGCCGAACTGCTCCTCGACCTCGAAATTCGGGGTGAAATCTTCCAGCCCCACCACCGTGTCGATGCCGCGCACCAGCAGGTCCTCGCCGGTGAAGGCGGTAATGGCGAGGCCGACATCCTGGATCGCCTGCTCGCGCCGCTGGGCGGTGACGATGATTTCCTCCAGCGCCACACCCTGGGCGAGGGCCGGCAGCGGGGCCGCCCCCAGCGCCAGCGCGCTCACGCCCCCCATCAGCAGGGCCAGCTTGCGGGTGGAGGGGCGGGTCGAAGCTGCGCGAATCATCTTGGGGCGTTCCACGTCTCGGTTGCGGGGCGGGCAAGAATGCGCCCGAGACGCGCAGCACCGTCAAGCCGTGTCGGGCACGCCGCCTGCGCTTTCCGGTTGTCCTGCTGCACTTCTGCAACAGCCGCGCGCCACAGGGATAACGGGAAGGCTCAGGCGATCTCGTGCAGGACCCGGCGCACGATGGCGAAGGCGCGTTCAAGCTCGGCGGGATCGGCGTGCAGCATGGGGGCGAATTGCAGCACGTCCTGGCCGTTGCGGATCATCACCCCTTCAGCAAAGCAGCGCTTGTGCGCTTCCAGCCCGCGTGCGCCGGCTGCCCCTTCGCGCGGCCTCAGATCGACCGCCCCCATCAGGCCGAAATTGCGGATGTCCTGCACATGCGGGCAGTCGGCAAGGCTGTGCAGCAGCGCCTCGAACGGTCCTTCCAGCGCGCGCGCGGCCGCGAAGCTGTCCTGATCCTCATAGGCCTGCAGGGCCGCCAGCCCGGCCGCCATGCCCAGCGGATGCCCGGAATAGGTGTAGCCGTGATAGAGCTCCACCGCATGGGCGGGGCCGTCCATGAAGGCTTCATGGATCGCCCGGCTCACGATCGTCGCCCCCTGCGGCACGGCGCCGTTGGTTATCCCCTTGGCGGTGCAGATCATGTCGGGGCTCACACCGAAGCGGGTCGCGGCAAAGGGCGCCCCGATGCGGCCGAAGGCGGTGATCACCTCATCGAAGATCAGCAGGATGTCGTGCTCCGTACACAGCGCGCGCAGCCGTTCCAGATAGCCCAGCGGCGGCACCAGCACGCCGGTCGAGCCTGCTACCGGCTCGACGATCACGGCGGCGATGTTGTCGGCCC
>CAZPBH010000268.1:0-3659 GCA_964584645.1 uncultured Rhodospirillales bacterium
GGCGGTTTGACGCGGGAGCGCGCCGGCTTTGAGGTGCGCGACGTGCACACCACGCATTACGGCCGGATTTGCCCGATCGAAACGCCGGAAGGCCCGAATATCGGCCTGATCAACAGCCTTGCCACCTATGCCCGGGTGAACAAATACGGCTTCATCGAAAGCCCCTATCGCCGGGTGATCGACGGCAAGGTGAGCGACGAGGTGATCTACCTCTCGGCCATGGAAGAAGGCCGCTACACGATTGCCCAGGCCAATGCCGCCCAGGATGAGCATGGCACGCTGACTGCTGAATTGGTGCAGTGCCGCCAAGCCGGTGAAAACGTTCTGTCACCCCGGGATCAGGTTGATCTGATCGATGTGTCGCCGAAGCAGATCGTGTCCGTGGCGGCAGCGCTGATCCCCTTCCTGGAGAATGACGACGCCAACCGCGCGCTGATGGGCTCGAACATGCAGCGCCAGGCGGTGCCCCTGATCCAGGCCGATGCGCCGCTGGTCGGGACCGGCATGGAAGCGACCGTGGCGCGCGACAGCGGTGCGGCGATCGGGGCGCGCCGTACCGGCATCGTCGACCAGGTCGATGCCCAGCGGATCGTGATCCGCGCCACCGAGGAGACCGACAGCTCGGCCCCGGTGGTCGATATCTACAAGCTGGCGAAGTTCCAGCGATCGAACCAGTCCACCAGCATCACGCAGCGCCCGCTGGTGAAGGTGGGTGATGTCGTGCATGCGGGCGATATCATCGCCGATGGCCCCTCGACCGAGCTGGGTGAGATGGCGCTTGGCCGCAATGTGCTGGTCGCCTTCATGCCCTGGAACGGCTACAACTTCGAGGACTCCATCCTGATCTCCGAACGCATCGTGCAAGACGATGTTTTCACCTCGATCCATATCGAAGAATTCGAGGTCATGGCCCGCGATACCAAGCTGGGCCAAGAGGAAATCACCCGCGACATTCCCAATGTGGGTGAAGAGGCCCTCAAAAATCTTGATGAGGCCGGGATCGTCTATATCGGTGCCGAGTTGCAGGCCGGCGACATTCTGGTCGGCAAGGTGACGCCCAAGGGCGAAAGCCCGATGACCCCCGAAGAAAAGCTGTTGCGGGCGATCTTCGGCGAGAAAGCCTCGGACGTGAAGGACACCTCGCTGCGCCTGCCGCCGGGTGCTTCCGGCACGGTTGTCGAAGTGCGGGTGTTCTCTCGCCGCGGCGTCGACAAGGACCAGCGTGCCTTGCAGATCGAACAGGGTGAGATCGAGCGTCTGGCCAAGGACCGCGATGATGAGCGGCGTATTCTGGAGCGCAGCTTCTATGGCCGGATGCGGGAAATCCTGCTGGGCGAGGTGGCGAATGGCGGGCCGAAAGGCTTCAGCGCCGGGACCGTTCTGACAGACGCGATCCTTGACCAGTACAGCCCCGGCATGTGGCGGCAATTCGTGCTTGAGAATGCCGGCAAGATGGACACCATCGAGGCCATGGGGCGCACCTTTGATGCCGCCATCGACAATTTGAAGGAGCGGTTCGAGAACAAGGTCGAGAAGCTGCAGCGCGGCGACGAACTGCCCCCCGGCGTCTTGAAGATGGTCAAGGTCTTCGTGGCCGTGAAGCGTAAGTTGCAGCCCGGTGACAAAATGGCCGGTCGCCACGGCAACAAGGGCGTGATCTCGCGCATCGTGCCGATCGAAGACATGCCCTATACCGAAGACGGCCAGCCCGTGGACATTGTGTTGAACCCGCTGGGCGTGCCGAGCCGGATGAATGTCGGGCAAATCCTCGAAACGCATCTCGGCTGGGGCGCGGCGCGGCTTGGCCGGCAAGTCAGCGATCTGATCGAGAATTACCGGCTAAGCAAAGGCAAGGCGGAGTTCGACGCGCTCAGGACCCGTCTCATGGAGATCTATGGCGAGGACATCTATCGCGAAGAATTCGCCTCCTTGGAAGACGAGCAAATCGTTGAACTGGCCGGTAATCTGAAAAAGGGCATCCCCTTTGCCACACCGGTCTTCGATGGCGCGGCGGAGCTGGATATCAACCATGTGCTGGCGGAGGCCGGTTTGGACAGCTCCGGCCAGGTGACGCTGATTGACGGCCGCACCGGCGAACCCTTCGACCGCAAGGTGACGGTTGGCTATATCTATATGCTGAAGCTGCACCATCTGGTGGACGACAAGATCCATGCCCGGTCGATCGGGCCGTACAGCCTGGTGACGCAGCAGCCATTGGGCGGCAAGGCACAGTTCGGTGGCCAACGCTTCGGTGAAATGGAGGTCTGGGCCCTGGAAGCCTATGGCGCGTCCTATACCTTGCAGGAAATGCTGACCGTGAAATCGGATGACGTCGCCGGTCGCACCAAGGCCTATGAGTCCATTGTCCGGGGCGACAGCACCTTCGAGGTCGGTATCCCGGAGAGCTTCAACGTCCTGGTGAAGGAATTGAAGTCGCTGGGCCTGAATGTGGAATTGAAGCAGCGCGAGCGCTGAGAGCCGAACCCGGATTGAAAGCGGGGCCCGCGCGGGCCCGGATAAAGGAGCACCCATGAACGAGCTGATGCAGATCTTCGGCCAGCAGGTCGCGCCGCAGAATTTCGACACGATCAAGATCTCCATCGCCAGCCCGGAGCAAATCCGCTCCTGGTCCTATGGCGAGGTCAAAAAGCCCGAGACCATCAACTACCGCACCTTCAAGCCGGAGCGGGACGGTCTGTTCTGTGCCCGGATCTTTGGGCCGATCAAGGATTACGAATGCCTCTGCGGCAAATACAAGCGGATGAAATACAAAGGGATCATCTGCGAAAAATGCGGTGTTGAGGTGACCCTGACCAAGGTCCGGCGCGAACGCATGGGCCATATTGAGCTGGCTTCGCCCGTCGCCCATATCTGGTTCCTCAAGTCGCTGCCCTCGCGGATCGGGCTGATGCTCGACATGACGCTGAAGGAGCTGGAGCGGGTGCTCTATTTCGAGAGCTTCGTCGTGACCGAGCCCGGGATGACGCCGCTCAGCCCCGGCCAGATCATCAGCGAAGATGAATACTATCGTCTGCAGGACGAACATGGCGAAGACAGTTTTGAGGCACAGATCGGGGCCGAGGCGCTGAAGGATCTGCTGTCGGCCATCGACCTGCCGCTGGAGCGCGAGAAGATCAAAGACGAATTGCGCGAGACCGGCTCGGAGGCCAAACGCAAGAAGCTTGTGAAGCGGCTGAAGCTGGTTGAGGCGTTTATCGACAGCGGCACGCGGCCGGAATGGATGATCCTGGATGTGGTGCCGGTGATCCCGCCGGAGCTGCGCCCGCTGGTGCCGCTGGATGGCGGCCGCTTTGCCACGTCCGACCTGAACGACCTGTACCGCCGGGTGATCAACCGGAACAACCGCTTGAAGCGGCTGATCGAGCTGCGCGCGCCCGATATCATCGTGCGCAATGAAAAGCGTATGTTGCAGGAATCCGTCGATGCGCTGTTCGACAATGGCCGTCGCGGCCGGGTCATCACGGGCGCCAACAAGCGGCCGCTGAAATCGCTCTCTGACATGCTCAAGGGCAAGCAGGGCCGGTTCCGCCAGAACCTGCTCGGCAAGCGCGTCGACTTCTCGGGCCGCTCGGTGATCGTGACCGGGCCGGAGCTCAAGCTGCACCAATGCGGGCTGCCCAAGAAGATGGCGCTGGAGC
>CAZPBH010000269.1:0-2088 GCA_964584645.1 uncultured Rhodospirillales bacterium
TCGCCCATGGCAGGATGGTTGGACTGATCTTCAGCCAAAGACATGGTTCATTCTCCTCAACCGAACAGGTCGCGGACGAGGTTCAGCCCGTCGACCAGCGCGGCCACATCATCATGGCCGTTATAGATCCCGAAACTGGCACGCACGGTCGCCGGCACGCCGAAGCGGTCCATCAACGGATGCGTGCAATGATGACCGGAGCGCACGCACACTCCGGTCTTGTCCAGCAGCGTGGCGACGTCATGGGCGTGGATATCGCCCAGCGTGAAGCTGGCAATCGCCCCCTTGCCGGGTGCCGAGCCGATCACCCGCAGCCCCTCGACCGCACCGAGGGCGTCGGCGACGGCATCGCGCAAGGCGGCCTCATGCGCACCGATCGCCTCGAAGCCGATGGCGTCGACATAGTCGATGGCGGCATGCAGCCCGACCGCCTCGACGATGGCCGGCGTGCCGGCCTCGAAGCGCGCCGGCGGCTCGGCAAAGGTCGTGCCGGAAAAGGCGACATGCTCCACCATGTCGCCACCGCCCTGATAGGGGGGCATCGCCTGCAGCAGCTCATGACGCGCCCACAACACGCCGATGCCCGTCGGTCCGTAGAGCTTGTGGCCCGAAAACACAAGGAAATCGCAGCCAAGCTCCTGCACGTCGATGGCCATATGGCAGACCGCCTGACAACCATCGAGGAGCGTGGCGGCCCCAGCCGCCCGGGCCTTCTGGATGATCTCCTTGACCGGCAGCACCGTACCGAGCGTGTTCGACATCTGGCTGATGGCGACGAGCTTCGTGCGCGGCCCCAGCACCTCGTCAAAGCGGGCGGCCGTGATGCTGCCATCCTCCTCGATGGGCACGACACGCAGCCGGATGCCCTGCCGGGCCTCCAGAATTTGCCAGGGGACGATGTTGGCGTGGTGCTCAAGCTCGGTGATGACGACCTCGTCGCCTTCGCGCAGATTGTCCCGCCCCCAGCTGGCGGCCACAAGGTTGATCGCCTCGGTGGCGTTCCGGGTGAAGACGATCTCCTCGTCCCGTGCCGCGTTCACGAAGCGCGCCACCCGGGCCCGCGCCGCCTCATAGGCCTCGGTCGAGCGCTGGCTGAGACTGTAGACACCCCGATGGATGTTCGCATAGTCGCGCGCCATGAACCGGCTCATGGCGTCGATTACCGGTTGCGGCTTCAGCGCGCTGGCGGCCGTATCGAGATAGACCAGCCGCCTGTTGTCGTGCACGCGCTGCGCCAGGGCCGGAAAATCGGCCCGCACGCTTGCCACATCCAGCAGGGCTGACCTCGTGGTCAGGTCTTCGGCAAGGCTCATGCCGATCCTCCGTTCAGCAGGCGCGCAAAGCGTTCCTCGACCCGCGCTGTCACGGCCTCGCGAACCGGGCCTTCGGGCAGCGGATCGACCACCTCGCCAAGGAAGGCGCGGATCAGCAGGGCGCGGGCCTCGACCTCGGGAATGCCGCGCGCGCGCAGATAGAACAGCGCCGCCTCATCGAGCTGCCCGATCGTGGCGCCATGGGCGCATTGCACGTCATCGGCATAGATCTCGAGCTGCGGCTTGGTGTTGAAGGCAGCATGACCGGAGAGCAGCAAGCCACGGCTGAGCTGACGGCCATCGGTGCCGACTGCTCCTTGCGCGACCTCGACCCGCCCCTGAAAGGTCCCGCTTGCCGCCCCGCCGATCACCCCCATCAGCCGGGTGGTGGAGCTGGTGTGCGGCACAAGGTGGCGCAGGTTGGTCAGCACATCGGCCGAGGCCTCGCCTTCCATCAGAAGCGCGCCATCGACGAAGGCTTCGGCACCCTCGCCCTGCAGGCGCACATCCACCTCCCGGCGCGTGACCCCCGCCCCGCTCACCAGCGCGAAGCCGTGATAGCCCGCACCGCGCTCAAGCATCAGGTCATGGCTCAGCACATGGGTGCCGGGCCGGTCATGGTGGATGTCCTGCAGATGGACAAGCCGGGCGGCCTCCCCCAGCACGACCCGCATCATCGGATGGCCAAGCGTGGGCTCGGCGCCCGCGCCCAGATCGAGGTGCCGCTCGACGATCGTCGCGGTGCTGCCGCGCTCCAGCCAGAGGATCGAGCGGG
>CAZPBH010000269.1:2098-3648 GCA_964584645.1 uncultured Rhodospirillales bacterium
GGGGATAGGCGGCGCGGCCCGGCTGGGTCGTCAGGAACAGAAGCTCGATGGGCGTGTCGACCTCCCGGTTCGGGGTCAGGTGAACGATGGCCCCGTCCTCGAAACGCGCGGCGTTAAGCGCACGCAAGCCCTGATCGGGTGCGAGGGCCGAGACATCGAAATCCTGCTCCAGCGCCGGCTTGAGGGCGCCCTGATCGAGCGGCAATGCCTCGATGAGCCCAAGCGTCGCCACGCCCTCGCCCAGACCTCCGTTCCCGTCGCCGAGATCGGCAGCCAGACGGCCATCGACGAAGACCAGCCTGTGGCTGCCGGGCAGCAGGGGGGGCGGCAGATCGGCGGCTGAAAGCCCGTGCGGCTGGCGCGGCGCAATGGCCGCTTCCAGCCCGGGTGCACGCTTCAGATCGGTATATTTCCAGCGCTCATGGCGCCCGAGCGGCAGACCCATCTCGCCAAAACGCCGTTCGGCCTTGCGGCGCAGGGCCGACATCCAGGCGGGTTCATCCGCCGGATCGGTCCAGCCCGCCAGCAGCGGCTCGGGCGGGTGGTGGAGGCTGGCTGCAATCGCCATGGCTCAGGCGGCCTCCTCGCGATATTCGGCATAGCCTTCCGCTTCCAGCTCCTCGGCCAGCTCGGGACCGCCCGAGCGGCGGATCCTGCCTTCGAGCAGCACATGCACCCGGTCCGGCTTCACATAGGAAAGCAGACGCTGATAGTGGGTGATCATCAGCATGCCACGCTCGGGCGTGCGCATGGCGTTGATGCCATCGGCCACGGTCTTGAGCGCGTCGATGTCGAGCCCGCTATCGGTTTCGTCCAGCAGACAGAAGCGCGGCTCCAGCAGCGCCATCTGCAGGATCTCGAGGCGCTTCTTCTCGCCGCCCGAGAAACCGACATTCAGCGGCCGCTTGAGCATCTCGCCCGCGATGCCGAGCTCCTTCTGCTTCGCCCGCATCAGCTTCAGGAAGGCCGCCGAATCAAGCTCGTCCTGCCCGCGCGCGGTACGTACCGCATTCACGCTGGTGCGCAGGAAGTTCATGGTCGTCACGCCCGGGATCTCGACCGGATACTGAAAGGCGAGAAACAGCCCGGCCTGGGCGCGTTCCTCGGCCTCCATCGCCAGCAGGTCGCTGCCCGCAAGGCTGACGGAGCCGTCCGTGACCTCATAGCCCTCCCGGCCGGCCAGCACGTAGGAGAGCGTCGACTTGCCCGAGCCGTTCGGGCCCATGATCGCATGCACCTCACCGGCCGGGACCTCAAGATCGATCCCGTTGAGGATCGGCTTGGCCCCGCCCTCTTCCGCGACGGTGACGTGAAGATTTTGGATATTGAGCATCTTAGCCGACACTTCCTTCGAGTGAGATCGCCACGAGCTTTTGCGCCTCGACGGCGAATTCCATGGGCAGGACCTGCAGCACCTCGCGGCAGAAGCCGTTGACGATCAGCGCCACCGCTTCTTCCTCGTCGATTCCGCGCGAGCGACAATAGAACAGCTGGTCCTCGCCGATCTTCGAGGTGGTGGCCTCATGCTCGATCGAGGCGCGCGGATTGCG
>CAZPBH010000270.1:0-3626 GCA_964584645.1 uncultured Rhodospirillales bacterium
GAGCCTCTATATTGCCGTGGAGCTCACCTTTTCCTCGACGATCATCATCGTGAAATTGCTTTCCGACAAGCGCGAGATCGACAGCCTGCACGGCCGGATCGCGCTCGGATTCCTGATCGTTCAGGACGTCGTGGTGGTGCTGGCGATGATCGTGCTTTCGGCCATCGCCTTCCAGCCGGTCGGCGGCGAGGACGCCGTTGCACAGGGGCCATGGACCGGGATCGCGCTGATCATCTTTTACGGCCTGATCATGCTGACAGGGGTGGGCCTGTTCATCCGCTTCGTCGCCAACCCGCTGGTCGAGCGCCTGTCGCGCGCACCGGAGCTGCTGGTCTCCTTCTCCATCGGCTGGGCGGCCCTGCTGGCGGCAATCGGACATTTTCTGGGCTTCGGCAAGGAGCTGGGCGGGCTGCTGGCCGGTGTGTCGCTCGCCTCGACGCCGTTCCGGGAGGCAATCGGTGCGCGTCTGGCACCGCTGCGTGACTTCCTGCTGCTGTTCTTCTTCATTGCGCTCGGCAGCACGCTGGACCTGTCGGTGCTGGGCGAGGCGGTGGTGCCGGCCGTGGTCTTTGCGGTCTTCGTGCTGGTCGGCAATCCGGTGATCGTGCTGGCGATCATGGGCGCGATGGGCTTCCGCAAGCGCACCGGCTTTCTGGCCGGGCTGACCGTTGCCCAGATCAGCGAATTCTCCCTGATCTTCATGGCGATGGGGGTGGGCATCGGCCATGTGAGCGAGGGCACGCTGGGGCTGGTGACGCTGGTCGGCCTGATCACGATCGCGGCCTCGACCTACATGATCACCTTTTCCCATCAGCTCTACACGAAGGTGGAGCCGTTTCTCGGCATCTTCGAGCGCAAGAAGGTGGCACCGCAGGAAGACAGCTGGTCCCCCTCCAAGGGCGGCTATGATGTCGTTCTGTTCGGGCTCGGGCGCTATGGTCTGGCGATGGCGCGGTTGCTGCGCGGGGACGGGCGGAAGGTGCTGGGCGTCGACTTCAACCCGGTCGCCGTGCGCCATGCCCGAAGCGAGGGCTTCGAGGTCATGTTCGGCGATGCGACCGACCCCGAATTCCTCTCCCATCTCCCGATGGATGGCGTGCAATGGGCGATCCTGGCCGTGCCCGAGCATGAGGCCGGCCTGACCCACAAGGAAGCCCGCCGGGCCTTCATCGATGCCCTCCAGGGCCGCGGCTTCGAGGGCAGGATCGCGGTGGCTGCCCATAACGATGCCGCCGAGCAGCGGCTTCTGGAAAGCGGGATCGACCTCGTGATGCGCCCGTTCCGCGATGCGGCCACCCGCGCGGCCGAAATGGTCCTGGACCATGATCTGAAGCGGCGCGACCTGCCCCTCACCGATCCCGAAGGCCAGAAGGAGCTGGTCGCCTGAGGAGAGAGGGTCTCGGGAAGAGACCCTTCCCGGAAGGTCCCCGCCTCGGAAGCTGCCCCCTCAGAAGATACCTTTCGTGTCGCGGGCGTTGTTGACCAGATCGGCCTGCGGGACGACGACGTTGAGGCCCGCCAGATCGAGCGCCGTCAGCGTCGGCAGGGTCTGGATGAGATCAAGGAAACGGTCCTGCTCGCCCGCCTCGACGATACCTTCGGTCAGCGTGCGGAACTTCTGGGTGTAGTTCTCGCGCCGGAATGGACGGCGGCCGTCGGAATGGGCATTGGCCAGCGCAAGCTCGTCCTCGATCTTCGTGCCGTCCTCCATGATGATCTCGACCCGCGCGCCGAAGGCCTTTTCCTTCGGGTCCTGAGCATGGTAGCGCCGGGTCCAGGCGGGGTCTTCGGTGGTCCGGATCTTGTGCCAGAGGCGCACGGTATCGGGGCGCTGGGCACGTTCCGGCGCGTAGGAGCGGACATGGTGCCATTCACCGTCCTGCAGCGCGACGGCGAAGATGTACATGATCGAATGGTCGAGCGTCTCGCGGCTTGCCGTCGGATCCATCTTCTGCGGGTCATTGGCGCCGGTGCCGATCACGTAATGGGTGTGATGGCTGGTGTGGATGACGATCTCCTTCACCTTGTCGAAATCGTCGACCCGCTTGCCGAGGTCGAAGGCCAGATCGATCAGCGCCTGGCTCTGATACTCGGCCGAATGCTCCTTGGTGTAGGTATCGAGGATCGCGCGCCGTCCCTCGCCCGGTTCCGGCAGCGGCACCTGATAGGTCGGCCCGAACGGGCTTTCGCCCTTGTCGCGCGCGGTACGGCCATCGAGGATCCAGGCGATCACCGAATCCTCGCCCTCATAGATCGGCGAGGGCGCCCCCTCGCCCCGCATGGCGCGATCGACGGCCTCGACCGCGATCTTGCCGGCCCAGGCGGGCGCATAGGCCTTCCACGAGCTGATCTCGCCCTTGCGGCTCTGGCGGGTGGAGACCGAGCAATGCAGCGCCTGCTGCACGGCCTGATAGATGACCTCCTGCGGCAGCTGCAGGGCCGCCCCGATCCCAGCTGCTGCCGCCGGTGCCAGATGGGCGATATGGTCGATCTTGTGGGCGTGCAGGCAGATCGCCTTCACGAGATTCACATGGATCTCGTAGCCGGTGGCGATGCCCCGGATCAGGTCACGCCCGCTCAGCCCCTTGCGCTGGGCCACGGCGAGGATCGGCGGGATGTTGTCCCCCGGATGGCTGTAATCGGCAGCCAGAAAGGTGTCGTGGAAGTCGAGCTCGCGCACCGCGGTACCGTTGGCCCAGGCCGCCCATTCGGGGCTGAACCGCTGCGTGGAGGGCAGGCCGAACACCGTCGCCCCGTCCTGGGTCGCATGGCAGAGCGCCTGGGCGCGCGCACTCGCCACGGGGCGGCGGTTGACGGCCGCCAGTGCCACGCTTGCGTTATCGATGATGCGATTGATGATCATGTCGACCACCGCATCCTCCTCCGGTGTCATGTCGGCGGCGACACCGGCAATCTTCCAGGCCAGCTGGTCCTCGCGCGGCAGGCGCTCGGCTTCGGGATGGGCGTGGACGTCGTGCAGCTTCATGGGGACCGTACTTTCCTGAAATGTGCTATCCTGAGGGGCAGCTAACCGAGGTAGGGGCATTCATGCGAGGGGTCGCAAAAGTCATGGCGGGATGTATGGGCCAGCCCGCCGACCGCAATGCCGAAGGTCATGCACCAACAGCAGCGCAACCGGGCGCAATTGCGCTGACAGCGCCGCAGGGGGCGTGGACGGGGCGGACTCGCTTCATCGCAACCGCCAGCCTTTCGGCATCAGCAAGCGGTGTTGAGCTGAACATGAGACTTGTCCGCGTCCACTTTTTAGAATAATTCTAATCTGTATGGAGCAGGGTCCCGGCCCTCGTTCAGAGCTTCGCGATCAAGGAAAGGAAAAGCGTCATGGATGGTCAAGTCGGTTGTCCCTTCGCAGGAGGTGGCAAGCATGCCGCCGGTGGCGGTACCTCGAACCGGGATTGGTGGCCGAACCAGCTGAGGCTGGAGATCCTGCATCAGCATTCGGCGAAATCGAACCCGATGGCGCCGGATTTCGACTATGCGCAGGCGTTCGAAAGTCTCGATCTTCAGGCCGTCAAGGCCGACCTGATCGCCCTGATGACCGACTCCCAGGACTGGTGGCCCGCCGACTACGGCCACTACGGCCCGCTGTTCATCCGGATGGCCTG
>CAZPBH010000271.1:0-3592 GCA_964584645.1 uncultured Rhodospirillales bacterium
GGGTTCGTGCCCGTCGCCACCGGGGCGTCGTTGGTCGGGGTGGCCTTGATATCAAAGGTGCCGGCAAAGGTGGTCCCGTCACCACCGGTGACCGAAAAGCCGAAGCTGTCCTGATGGTTCTCGCTGCCATCATGCACGAATTCGAGCTTCGAGCCGGCATCGAGATCGGCCTGGGTGAAGCTGCCATAAAGGAAAAGCTGCTGACCGTTCAGAAACAGCGTGCCGTTGCCGGGCAGGGCCGTCAGCCGATAGACGATCTCGCCCGCCGGGATTTCGGTCGAGCCATCGCCCGCCACCAGCACGTATTTCAGCTGGCCATTGTCCAGCAGGTCGGTGTCGATACCGCCGCGGGTATTGTCATCCTCGGTCGTGATGTTGATGGAGCCGGTGTTGACCGGCGTGCCCTTCACGCTGAACGGACCGGTAAGGCCGGGATCCGGCGCGCCGGGCCCGGAGCCGCCGGTGCGGTCGCCGTTGATCTCGAAGGTGAAGGTGCTGGTGACGATATTGCCGGCGGCGTCATACAGCGCCCCTTCGATCCCGGGATTGTTGAAGGCCCGGAGTTGGCTGTCACGCACCTCGAAGGTGAAGCTGTCAGAAACCGTCAGCGGGCCGGCATCGTCGGGATCGTTGATGTCGGTGGTCTGGACATAACGCACTTCGCCGGCATCGATATTGGCCTGGGTAAAGCGCCCGCCGACCCCGAGGATACGCCAGTCGGCGCCCAAACCCGGGTCCACATCAAGCTGCAACTCGCCCTTGGTCGGCAGGCTCGTCAGCTTGAAGACGAGCTGCTGGCCTGAACTGCCATCATCGACATCGGTGACCTGCAGATTGGCGTTGGTCAGGACAATGGTCTGCCCGGCGTTGAGACTGACCGCATTGTTTTGCGCCAGCACCGGCAGATCGTCATTGGCCCGCACCGTGATCTGGATGGTCTCGGTCGTCGAGAGCGCATTGGGCGCGCCTGCGCCGCCGCCGATATCGGTCGCGGTGATGTCGAAGCTCGGCCCCGTGCCGGCCGGTTCGCCGCCATCATGGGCGAAGCGCAGTTTCGCAAGATCGGCCGCACCAAAGGTTTTCGAGCCCGTGATCGCCTCGCCCGCGTCGAGCTGGTTGTCACCATCTGCATCGAAGAACAGGGTCCCGTCGCCGTCATTGTTGACGTTGAACACCTTGAGGGTGAGCTGGCCCACCGTCTCGGCCTTGTCGCCGGTGGTGAAGCTCAGCGACCCGCCGATATTGGCGGCATCGGTGATGGTTCCGGCGGTGCCGAACTTGATCTCCGTTCCCTGGCCCTCGAACACCAGCGGTGTGCCGGTGATCGTCGGCGCCACATTGACCGGCGTGATGGCGATGGGGATCGCTGTGGGCCCGACATCGCCGCTGCCGGCCCCATCGTTGATGGTGACCTGGAAGCTGTCGCTGTCGTTGACGCTCGGCTGGATGTCGCTGCCATTGTGGATATAGCGCAGCTGGCCGGCCTTGACCTGGGCGAAGGAGAAGGTCGAGCCGACGATCAGCGGCGCGTTGTTGAGCCTGAGTTCCCCCTCGCTCGGCAGTGCGGTCAGCTTGAAGACGAGCTGCGCATCCACCTGCTCGCCGGAGGTCAGCTCGGCATCGGTGAGCCCGAAATTGGCCTCGGCGACGACGACATTGCCGCCCTCGGTGGTGTTGATGGTGGTGGGTGTCAGGGTCGGCGTATCGTTGACGTCCGTCACCGTGACGGGAACGAGCAGCGTGTCATTGCCATCAGCCCCGCCATTGGCCACCAGCCGGATCTGGGCGCTGCCATTGAAATCCGTCGCGGGCGTGAAGGTCAGGCTCGCGAGGGCGTTGCGCAGATCATTGCGGGTGCCCTCAAGGGTCACCTGGCCCGTGCCGTTGTTGCTGACCGTCAGATTGGTCGTCGTGCCGAAATTCAGCTGTGCGGTCGGTGTTGCCGTACCGGTCCCGTCCTCGGCCGTCACGGTGATGGTGACGGTATCGGCCGCGCTGTCGTTCAGCGTCAGATCATTGATGGCAAGGGCCGTATCCTCGGGCGTCACGCGCGTCGCCGTGGCGTTGTCGACCAGATCGGGGGTGCTCAGCAGACCTGCCCAGCTTGCCAGCGGTGCGGCAACGAGGCTGGTTTCGGCCTCGATGCTGCCGGTGGCCCGTTCCAGATCCCAATCGCCACCGAGTGCGGCCGCACCGGTATCATCGGTCGAGGCCGCGACGTCGGCCCCGGTCAGGGCGGAGATACCCTCCAGCAGGGCGAGGCCCGTGCCATCGGCGCCGATCTGACAGCCATAGAGCAACAGATCCGCACCGGCCGCCAGACCGTCCGCCCAGCCGGCCAGGATGTCACCTGCATGGCCCTCCAGCGCGGCGCGGTCGACCTGATCGGAGCCGAGCGTGAAGCTGCCGGTCGCACCATGGCTGATGATGTGGACGGCACGAACATTGCGTTCGCTGCCCAGCAGGCGTTCAACGGCCTCCAGCCCGCTCTCGTCGGCGCGGATGATGTGCACCTCCGCCCCGTCCTCGGCAGCTTGCTGCAGGGCGGCGGTGTCCGTGGCGCGTTCGTCCACGATGATGACGGTACGGGGCGCCTCGGGGCCGGCCTCGGCGCCAGCGTAGGCTTCAGCCTTTCCGGCAAGCTTCGTTGCGTGTTCCGAACGCTCGGCCTCGTCGGCCCCGGGGGCCAGCCCCTCCACGGCCGTGGCCATCCCGGCGGCGTCCAGCATGATCCGCGGCTCCAGCGCAACAAGGCGGAGGGGTCGTGTCATGACGTTTCCTTGAAAGACGGACGGAAGCGGCGGAGGAATCTGAATCGAATGGTTGGATCAGCCGTCAGGGGATAGGGGAATCACCCCGCGAGCGCAACCAGTCAGCGAACCCGCGGCCGCATCTTCGCCATACGAGGGCTCAATTTGTGATATGAGGAGGTGGCTCCGGCTTCCCGATACCGCTGGAAAATATCTTAGAACATCCCGGGGATGCCGAACCTTTCCTCCAGCATGCCGACCGAGAGCATGGCGGCGAGGCAGATCACCAGCACCGAGATCGGGATGACCAGCCTGTCCAGCAGGCCGAGCGAGCGGGCGCGCTCGGTGTCGCCGATCAGCCCATTATTGTCGAGCAGCATGGTCGCGGCCCAGGCCAGCACCGGGTTGGTCACCATGGCGGCAAAGACACAGATGCCGGCCGCCTTGGAATCCTTGTCCTCCCGGATCATGCGGATGCCGGCCTCCAGCAGCGGCAGGGCAACGCCCACAAGCAGCGCCACACGCATCACCGGCGGCCACACCGCGACATCCATGGGCACACCGATCACCGCGATCGTCATCACCAGCAGGCCCAGCAGGATCGCCCCGCCCGGGATCGGGCGCCGGGCGATCGCGGCGGGGATCATGTAGGTCCCCCAGCTGGACGTGATGTTACCGCCGCCGACGGCCGTCCCCACCATCTGGCGGAAGGAGCACATCATCATCGTATCGTCGACATCCATCAGCACAGGGTCGCTGCCGCGAGGGTAGTTCATCTCCTGAAAGATGCGATGGCCGAGGAAATCCGGTGGCCACATCGCCACCGCGAGGATCGCGAAGGG